>CAJLXE010000191.1 GCA_905210525.1 uncultured Clostridia bacterium
CTTAAAAAGCCGCCGTCGATACCGATCTCACCAAATTCATTCTCGATCAGTACGATCTGCTGGCCTGCAAATACCTCTTTAATCAACTTCTTGATCAGTGTTGTCTTTCCTGCTCCGAGGAAACCGGAAAAAATATCAACTTTTATCATAATAGGATTCCTTCTTTCAAATAGTATAACTGTGCCGTTGCTACTATAACACAGATTCCCCGATTGTGCAAACAGCAAAACAGGTTTCCACTATTATCTTTCGCTGATTTTTCCAAGAAATTCACGGATTCTTGCATGATCCGCGTCCAATACCTCATCCGGTTTTCCTTCCAGAGCCACAACACCCTTATCCATAAAGATCACACGATCAGAAATATCCCGCGCAAAACTCATCTCATGCGTCACGATCACCATCGTGATCTGCAGGTCGGCCAGCGAACGGATAACCTTCAACACTTCCCCAGTCAGCTCCGGATCAAGCGCACTCGTCGGCTCATCAAAAAAGAGGATTTTCGGGTTGAGTGCCAGTGCCCGTGCGATCGCAACTCTCTGACACTGTCCGCCGGAAAGCTGGCATGGATAAGCATTTTCCTTATCTGACAATCCCATCTTTTTCAGCAGCTCCCTCGCCTCCTGATACACCTCTTCTTTCCCGCGCTTTTGAATCCGGATTGGCGCATCCGTAATGTTTTTCATAACAGAAAAATGAGGAAACAGATTAAAATTCTGGAATACCAGTCCAAAATAAGAATGGATCTTCCTTGCCTGCTCTCCCCTTGGGTAACTTTTTGTTCCGTTTGCATCAGCGCTTGCAACCGTTTCACCCATATAGCGGATTTCTCCGCCATCGATCTCTTCCAGCATCGTCGCGCAGCGCAGCAGCGTCGATTTGCCAGAGCCGGACGGCCCGATGATCGAAAGAATCTCTCCTTCTTCCACAGAAAGAGAAATATCCTTCAGCACGCCAAGCCCGTCAAATTCTTTTTTTATGTGATTCATTTCCAGCAGTTTCATATTTTCCTCCACGTATTCCGTTCAGCTCTTAGAGCGTGTTTGAAAAATCATTCCCGCAATCAGAACCCGATTTTTTTACAATGTCCGCAATGCGCTCCGGAATGTTCTTGCCGCAGGCAATGTAGTCAAGGAAAAACAACGGTTTTGCCCCGCAGCATATTATATCGTTCACGCACATTGCAACACAGTCTATACCTACCGTATCATGCTTGTCCATTATAAAAGCAAGCTTAAGCTTTGTTCCGACGCCGTCTGTTCCGCTCACAAGAACAGGCTTTTCTATTCCCGTCATATCAAGCTCGAACAATCCGCCGAAGCCTCCTATGTCCGACGACACAGAATTTGTCATCGTTCTTGCAATATGCTGTTTCATAAGTTCAACAGCCTTATATCCTGCCGTTATATCTACTCCCGCCGCCGCGTAGCTTTCCGATTTTGAATTTTTATTCATAATGATATTCCTTTCCTTGTCTTTATAATCGCAATGTTATTCTTTTCCGCTCCAGCAATATGTGCATACGTCGCACGGATCTATGCCTATTGATTTTATGAGACCTTCAAGCGACTGATATTCCAACGATGTGAAGTGAAATTTATCGCATATTGCCTTTCTCAGAGACTTGCCGCGTTCGGTTTTTCCGTCGCTGTATTCGTCCATATGCTTGAATCCCTCGTCGCCTTCAAGCTCTTTTATTATTTGCCTTGCAAGAAGCTCCATTTCCGAAGTTCCTCGTGAAAAGTTGAGATATTTACAACTGTACATAATAGGCGGACACGCTGAACGCATATGTACTTCTTTTGCACCGTGTTCATACAGAAACTCAACCGTTTCCCTGAGCTGAGTTCCTCTTACTATGCTGTCGTCCACAAAAAGAAGCTTTTTGCCTTTTATAAGGTCATGTACCGGAATCTGCTTCATTTTTGCAATTTTATTTCTCTGCTCCTGATTTGCCGGCATAAAGCTGCGCGGCCATGTGGGAGTATATTTTATAAACGGTCTTGCAAAAGGTATTCCGCTTTTGTTTGCATAGCCTATTGCGTGAGGAGTACCCGAATCCGGAACGCCGCTTACGTAATCTATGTCCTGTGCAATATTATTTTCTTTGTCTGTCTGTGCCATTATTTCGCCGTTACGGTTGCGCATCACTTCTACGTTTACGCCCTCATAGCATGAATTCGGATAGCCGTAATACGTCCAAAGAAAAGCGCATATACGTTTCTTTCTCTCCGCGGGCGCAAGAACTCTCACCTCATCCGGTGTTATTTCCACAATTTCCGCAGGTCCAAGTTCTTTTTCGGTTTTATAACCGAGCTTCTCATACGCAAACGATTCAAACGATACGCAGTATCCGCTCTCATCCTTGCCTATTATTACTGGCAAACGTCCGAGTCTGTCTCTTGCCGCAATCAGATTGCCGTCTTCTTTGAGTATCAGTATCGAAGCGGAACCGTCTATCGCACTTTGTGCAAACTGTATTCCCTCCACGAAATTACTTCTTTGATTTATAAGCGCCGCAACAAGTTCCGTAGAATTTATTTTCCCCTCACTCATCGCATTAAAATGACCGCCGCTTATATCAAGAAAACTTGTCACAAGTTTTTCGGCATTATTTATTATTCCTATTATGCTTATAGCAAACGTTCCGAGGCGCGAGCGTATGAGAATCGGCTGAGGATCCGTATCGCTTATACAGCCTATACACGCGTTACCTGTCATTTCGGATGTAACGTTTTCAAATTTTGTTCTGAAAGGAGAGTTTTCTATGTTGTGAATTTCACGCTGAAAACCCTTTTCGGTATCGTAAGCCGACATACCCGCGCGGCGTGTGCCGAGGTGAGAATGATAATCCACCCCGAAAAATACGTCGAGCACGCAGTCTCTGTGTGATGTTGCGCCAAAAAAGCCGCCCATTTAATTCCCTCCGAATATGTGAAATATTAAGAAATGCGGCAAATCTGCATCGGATATGCCGCAAGCTTGTTTTCAGTTATTAAAGCGTTTGCATACAGAAGAATCCTTTTCAAGAACCTTTTCGGAAGCGTTTTTCCTTGCCTGTATGAGTTTTGCGGAAAGTGTATCGTTGCTTACCGCAAGTATCTGTATTGCCAGAAGCGCAGCGTTTGCCGCACCGTCTATCGCAACCGTTGCAACCGGTATGCCGGACGGCATCTGAACTGTCGAAAGCAATGCGTCAAGACCGTCCAATGTGGATGATTTTACAGGTATTCCTATTACCGGAAGAACCGTATTTGCGGCTATTGCGCCCGCAAGATGCGCCGCCTTGCCCGCCGCTGCTATTATCGCTCCGAAACCGTTTTCTTTTGTGGAAACAGCAAAATCCCTCGCCTCAACCGGAGTTCTGTGTGCGGAATATACGTGAACCTCATACGGCACTCCGTATTCTTTCAATGTGTCTATTGCTTTTTCAACTACCGGCAGATCGCTGTCGCTGCCCATTATGACTGCAACTTTTTTCATAATATGCTGTAACCTTTCTCGATTGATTTATGTAACGGCAAGTCATTCTGTATTAAAAAGCAAAAGACGGACGATAGCATCCGTCTACGCGGCAAAATAAGCTGTAAATATTTAAAAAACAGCCGACGCATATGACATTGTTCGGTTTTCTCCGACAGACGCTTCTTACACATAAAAACGCCGAATTACAAACAAATGATACCATATTTTTGTCGAATTGTCAATACATAT
>CAJLXE010000192.1 GCA_905210525.1 uncultured Clostridia bacterium
AAAAATAATTGTGTCAACAAAAAAATATTGACAGAATGACATATATAAAATACAATGACATTGCAAATAAAATACAGCATCATTTGGAAAGGAGAATGCAAATGAAGAAAAAAATATTATGTATATTAACAGCTTTAATTTTGTCGGCAATGTGCTTGTCGGGATGCACAAAAAAAATGACTGTTCAATCTATACTCATTGACGGACAGATGATTCCTGTGCAGACGCTTTTGAAAATCGATTCAAATGAAATTTCACTGTTTGAATACAGGTATTACTTTGCTTCGGCAAGAGACAGTGTCGAAGCGGATTCCGATAGTGACGTTTCAGATGAAGATAAGCTTGAAAAAATAAAATCGGATGCATTGGATACAATACGCAATGCGTATGCAAGATATGCCCTGGCTAACGATCTGGGCATAAAATTGACAAAAGAAAATTATAAAAACGTCAATGACAAGATAAAACAGTATAAAAGTGTAAGCGGAGGAGACTCGGCTTACAGAAAAGATCTTGCGGAAGCGTATCTTGATGAAGCGCTGTTTGAAAAATTGCTTCAGGCGGATGAGCTTTCTGCGCTTATATACGATTATTACTTTGGCGATGACGGTAGCAATAAGCTTTCCGTACAGGCTGTGACGGATTATGTCCATGAAAATTATATACATTATAAACAGATATATGTAAGATTTGATTATGACGGTACAGATACGAATAAAAAACTTATGGAAAGTATAATAAAACAGCTTGATGAGGGAGCGGATTTCGGAGAACTGATGAAAAAGTATTCACGTGATCAGAATGTTTCTCTTTATTCTAACGGATATTACGCAGAAAAGGATTATGACTCCTCATTGGTGAAAAATCTGTCGTCGCTTGAACCGGGAACTTACAGCGAATTGATAACAGGTGACAGCGGATATTATATTTATATGAGGCTTGATTTTGACGACGATGTGCTGAAAAACATAGATACATTCAGAAGTGCTATGGAATCATCTATATTGAACGGTATAATCAAAGAGTATATTGAAAAGCAAAAAACGGAAATTGTATCCGATTATTATTACAAAATAAATGCCGACAACATTTTGTATTGAATGACATAAAAAAGGCAAGAAGGGTAATTATATGGAAGCAATACAGGTTTCATCGCTTGAAAAAATCTTAAAAGATACGGACATAAACGGTATTGATGAATTTAAAACTTTTTCTGCGCTGCGCAATGAACGTTTTGCTTATGAGATAGTCGTAAATAACAGTTCTGACGAATGTAAAAATATAAAGGTTGAGATTGAAAGCAACTTAAAAGATATAATCGATATAAAAAGAATCGGTTATGTTTATGTAAACAGAGTCTCGGGAATTGAAGAGCCGGGTCTGACGGACTATGTTATAACGGAAAAAGGATATGTGCCGGACGCATTGCTACCGATAGATAACGATATGCTGGAATTGCCTCCAAACGAAAATACATCTTTACTTGTTACGGTAAATGCTGATAAATTTATTGCGGACGCGGGTGAGTACGATATTGCGGTAAAACTGATTGCCGAGGATGAAGTTACTGAAAAGCATTTTCTGCTGAATATAATTGACGCACTTCTTCCGCCGCAAACTCTGACGTATACAGACTGGTTTCACTGCGATGCGATAGCGCTTATGCATAATGTTAATGTGTTTTCGGAAAAATTCTGGGATATTACCGAGAAATATATGCTTGAAGCTTCACGTCTGGGCGTAAATATGATACTTACACCTATATTCACGCCGCCTTTGGATACGGAAATAGGGGCGGAGCGTCTTACGGTACAGCTTGTCGATATAGAAAAGAACGGTGACGATTATGAGTTTGAATTTTCAAAATTATACCGTTGGATAGCGCTTGCCGAAAAATGCGGTATGAAGTATTTTGAGATGGCTCATCTTTTTACGCAATGGGGCGCAAAATTTACGCCTAAAATAGTCGTGAAAGTAAACGGTAAGGAAGAAAAATTATTCGGTTGGCATATAGAAGCGACAGACGAACGATATGAACATTTTCTTTCGCAATTTTTGCCGGCGCTCGTAAATGTTTTGAAACGTACAGGCGTTGCGGGCAGAACGTTTTTTCATATATCGGACGAACCCGGCGGGGAAGCTATTGAGCAGTATGTTAAATGCCGCAGAATCGTTGAAAAGTATGTCGATGGCTTGGCGATAACGGATGCGCTTTCGGATCCTGATTTTTACGAACGCGGTCTGATTACACATCCTGTTCCGGGAACGGAGTCTGTTAAAAAATTCATGAAATTTGATATAAAGGACAGATGGGCATATTATTGTTGCGCACAGTGCAATAACTTGTCAAATCGATTTACGGCTATGAGAGGCTGGCTTACGAGAATGATAGGCTGCCAGCTGTATAAATATGACATACACGGATTTTTGCATTGGGGTTTCAATCATTATTTCAGCATACTTTCAAAGGAACCCGTAAATCCGTATGAAAAAACCGAATATCCGATGTTCCCGACGGGAGACGCGTTTATTGTTTATCCGTACAAGGATGGAGCGGTAGGTTCATTAAGAATGCAGCAGTTTTATGACGCATTGCAGGATCAAAGAGCGCTTGATCTTCTGGAAAAATTAATCGGCAGGGGAGCCACGGTTGCTTTAATTGAAAATGAAGCGGGTGTGGAAATAACATTTGAATCTTATCCGCACAGCGAAAATTTCATATTGAACTGGCGCAGAGAGGCGAATGAAAAAATAAAAGAACACAGCAAAGCGGAATAAAAGAGATATCGCAACAAGACAGAACGTTACAAAGTTCTTCTTGCTGTGATATTTTTATTACCAGCCCATTTTTATATATTCGTTATCGTTTATGTTATATATAAATCCGTCAAGCTTGCCGAAAAATATAACGAGCTTAGCTTTGTCGTTTCCGTTTGAATCCTTGGTTTTATAAATCGTAACGATTCCGAGTATGTCGGTTTTATTTGCAGTTCCGATATCTATGTTTGCACGAACGTAATCTTTCGGAATGATTGACATAAGAAAATCATATTCTTCCTGTTTTTCACTTGCGGAGTATTCTTCCTGCTCATGTTTCAGCGTATCGTTGTTCCATTTGCTGTATATGATTTTTCCTTCATCGGGTTTCAGAATGTATTTTGTTCCGTCCTTAAATGCCTTATAATCCATATCGTCAAATTCAAACGAATGTTCGCCGTTGGTGATTTTGTATCGAATGTCCGCAACCTGCTTTTTATCCTGATAAATGTCGATGGATACGGTGTCATCTGCTGTTGCAAATATTTTTTCGAGAGGATCATCGGATTCATCTTCGCCATATGTGCGGAATGTTGAAATATCCGACATACTGTAAGATTTTTCTTTGAAATAAGAAAATATATACAGTATACGTTTATCGCTGCTTTCGTCAAGTATACGTGATTCCATCAAAGCACTGTCATTGCATACGCTTACGGTGCTGTTTTTAAGAACTTCGCTGTTGTACTCGCTGTTGCGACCGTATTCACCGTCTGTAAGATTTTTTGTAAGCGATGTAATTAAAGTGTCATGCATAAGCGCTGCAAGGGCTTCATAATGCTCTTCAAAAAACTGCGTCTCCTGAGGATATATAATTCTTTTTTTTAGATCTATCAAAGAAAGCTTGTTATTTACGGTTGTAATGTAG
>CAJLXE010000193.1 GCA_905210525.1 uncultured Clostridia bacterium
ATTTTATGTCCTCAGTTCCGCCTGACGAAGTTTCGCTGGAAGTATGGATCGAATGGAAAAATCGAATCAATCAGTATTTTTTCCGTCTGCCCGGGTATTGCAAACATCATGTCTGTATTTATATTTTCAAAGCCGGCTTTTTTCGCACATTCAATACACTTTCTTGCCGTATCCGCATCGTGCGCTCTTCCTATAAGCTTCAATAAGCCGTCATCAAATGACTGAACGCCTATACTCAGCCGATTTATTCCCATGCTTTTATACTGTGCAAGCTTTGACGCATTCAGCGTACACGGATTACATTCAAGCGTAATCTCCGCGTTATCCGCAACACCGCATTTTTCACGCACCGCCGACAAAATTTCGCCTATCAGATCGGTATTCAACGATGAAGGCGTACCGCCTCCGAAAAAAACGGTCCTGACTCTGTAATTATCGAGATCATATTGTGCAAGCTCGTCAATAACCGCTTTACAATATTTGTCCGCATCGGAAAACCTGTCCGTATATGACACAAAATCACAGTACGCGCACTTTCTTACACAGAAAGGTATATGAACATATACCGACAGATCCTTTTTATTATTCAAATTTGAGCACCGCCATAAACGCCTCCGACGGCACCTCAACCGTACCGAACTGACGCATTTTCTTTTTGCCTTCCTTTTGCTTTTCAAGCAATTTTTTCTTTCTCGTTATGTCACCGCCGTAACACTTTGCAAGCACATCTTTGCGCAGAGCTCTTATTGTTTCTCTTGCTATTACTTTGTTGCCTATTGCCGCCTGTATCGGAATTTCAAACATCTGCTGAGGTATTACCTCTTTAAGTTTCTGCGCCACAAATCTGCCCTTGCTGTATGATCTGTCCTTATGGACAATCATTGAAAATGCGTCTATAACGTCACCGTTAAGCAGTATATCCAGCTTGACAAGGTCTGAACGCTGATACCCGTGAAGCTCATAGTCAAGCGACGCATAGCCCTTTGTCCGAGACTTCAATATATCAAAAAAATCGTAAATTATTTCGTTCAACGGAAGAATATATTTGAGTATAACCCTGTTTTCTTCCATATAAACCATATCCACATACTGGCCGCGTCTATCCTGACAAAGCTCCATTATAGGTCCCACAAAATCATTCGGCGTCATAATGTTTGCAGCTACGATAGGTTCCTCCATATACTCTATTTCGGATGCGTCCGGCATATTTGTAGGATTGCTCAATTCTGTTTCGGTTCCGTTTGTAAGCTTTATTTTATATATAACGCTCGGTGAGGTCGTAACTATATCCAGATTGAATTCTCTGTCTATGCGTTCCTGTATTATATCCATATGCAAAAGGCCGAGGAATCCGCACCTGAAGCCGAAGCCGAGCGCAGTGGATGTTTCCGCCTCAAAAGTAAGCGCAGCGTCGTTCAGTTTGAGTTTTTCAAGCGCATCGCGCAGTGCATCGTAATTTGAACCGTCCGCAGGATAAAATCCCGCAAAAACCATAGGCTGGACTTCTCTGTATCCCGGCAGAGGCTCGGCAGCTTTGTTGCTTTGCTTTGTTATCGTATCTCCTACCGTGGTATCCTTTACGTTTTTTATGCTGGCACATATATAACCTACATCGCCCGCTTTGAGAGTCTCGCACGGAGTCATTGTCGGTTCAAAATATCCGACCTCTGTAACCTCAAAACTGTGACCGTTCGACATCATTATTATATTGTCGCCCGCACCCACAGTACCGTCCTTTATTCTCACATAAGCAATCGCGCCCTTGTAAGCGTCATAAAACGAATCGAATATCAGTGCCTTAAGAGGAGCATTTTCGTCCCCCGACGGAGCAGGAATATAGTTCACTACACACTCAAGAACATCGTCTATATTCAATCCGGTTTTTGCGGATATAAGCGGCGCCATAGACGCATCAAGACCTATAACGTCTTCTATTTCGGTCCTGATTCTTTCCGGTTCCGCCGACGGCAAATCAACCTTGTTTATTACAGGTACTATTTCAAGATCGTTTTCTATTGCCAGATACGCATTTGCAAGCGTCTGCGCTTCTATTCCCTGAGATGCGTCCACCACAAGCAAAGCTCCCTCGCAAGCCGCCAGACTTCGTGAGACTTCATAGGTAAAATCCACGTGTCCGGGAGTATCGATGAGGTTTAATATATATTTTTTGCCATCTTTTGCGTCATAATTCAGCCTTACCGCCTGAGATTTTATCGTTATGCCCTTTTCTCTTTCCAGATCCATGGAATCGAGAATCTGATCCACCATATCTCTTTTTGCAACAAGTCCCGTTCTTTCCAGCAGTCTGTCTGCAAGAGTTGATTTTCCGTGATCGATATGTGCAATTATGCAAAAATTTCTAACATTTTCATTACAGCCGTTCGGCATATACGCGTCTCCTCACAAGAATTGAAATATCAAAAATGCAAAATGCAAATTTCGCGCAAAATACGGTGCAAACAAAACATTTCGGGCATTTTTTGACGCAATCGGCACGTTTTATCCGCATATCTGCAGTCAAACAATCAAGCAAACCGTGCCAATGTATATTTTATCACGTTAATGCGAATATGTCAAATAAAATATGCAAACAATAATGTTAATCTTAAACGAAAGGACGATTTGAAAATGAAAAAAAGGCTGAAAAAATATCCGTGCGAAGACGCATTTCTGACGAATCCCGTTGCGTCACAAACGGACCGAACCGGCTTTGCCGTTGTTGTCCCGCAAACCGATTTTGAGGCTGAAGCTGTATCCGATATGTTCGAAAACATACCTCTCACCTCGCACAAAGAATTTACTCACAAAGAGGATGAATATCACTGCGAAGATAAAAAAGATCCCGACAAACGATAAAAAACAAGGCTGCCTTAACAAAGCAGCCTTTTACAATAAAAATACCGTCAATTCGTCCGTATGAACAGTAATGTTAACAAAAACCCGCAAACCGCACTGAAAAGTGCCTGTATAAGTTTGAAAAGCATCAGTTTTTTGCCTGATACGCCGCATTCACTCACGAAACCGTTTATCTGAAGCATAACACACAAGCCTCCCCATGTTGTACAAAAGCAAAGCAGCGCGGTTTTTATTTCAAACGAAAGGCTCGATGAACATATAGCGGCACATCCGTTTGAAATTTCAAGCATCATTGAAACAGCACATCTTATGTATTCGTTTTCCGGCAGTATTCCGCATTTAAATACAAATTCTATAATGATGGAAAAAAGTACTATGTAGCCTCCCACCGTCAATATCGTTTTTACCGCGCTTTCAACCGAAACTTTCAGAACATTTCCAAAAGACATTCTTTTTTCATCCGTACTGTACAGTTCTGAACAAGGTTGAGTACTCCTGCCGAAAATACGCCTGAGCAGCGGCAGAGCTACCGCAAATGATATGTAGTGAGATACAAGCACAATAATCCCCACAGCGCCGTTGTGCATAAGCTTGGTACCAACCGTACTTATTATAAACACAGGCGAACAAAACGAGCTTACCGCCGCCGTAATTTCCACTTCGTTGCGTTGTATTCTGTCCTGTCCGTACAGCATTGCAGTCATTCCCGCACCCACAGGATAACCCGACAGCATACCGACAGCCATAGTCTGCGACGCTGCCTTAGGCAATCCGATTCTTGACGCAAACGAGGCACAAATTTTTGCAAGTCCGC
>CAJLXE010000194.1 GCA_905210525.1 uncultured Clostridia bacterium
CAGAACTGTAATTCCCTGATATGCACCGATATGCAATTATACGGCAAATAACAAATTGTTCGGCATATTATAAATGCGGCAAAATATCGGTTAAATCAGATTTGCGCTTTTTTCTTTTTCGAATGAACTGTAATCAGCACACCGCCTGCAACCAAAGCAATTGCAACCGCCGCAATACAAATAATGAGGATATTCCTGTTCATATTCTTTTTATGAATTGCATCCAAAGTATATTCACTCAAGTCAAACATTTCATGCGGTGCCGATTGCCCGGTTGTTATCAATTCATCAGCAGATTGGCTTCTTAGTTTTTCATAATAATCCTTTGAAAAGTTAAAGAACTCGTCCGTTGTAAACAAATATTCCTTTTCCTCCCAAGTATTTGGTTTATAGTATATATAGTCTCCGCGATCGGTCTTATAATAAATATAAAAACAATAATCCGTTGTTTGCGTATAAAAGAAATATACATTTTTTACCTTTACATTCATTGATGCTTTTTCAAATACGCTTTGAGGGAACAAAACATTTTTATATACATTTACTTTGCTCCAATCAACTTCTGTGTCAACGCTTGTTATTCCGTTGCCGGTATCACTTCTGACAAAAGCATTATCACCGTCCTTTAAAACATTAAAATAACATTTGCTGATTTCAAAACATCTGCTCAATATTTCATCAATATTTTGATTTTCGTAAAACCTATACATAAAATCACCCCGATACGCTTTAATAACAACAAGCGATGGATGATGTCTGAATCTTTCGGCTTCTTCGGTCGGAACCCTCAACGAATCATACGGATCGGATTCTGTTGCCGCATAGCAGACAAAGCCGAGACTTGACAAAAATATACTCATCAGAATTATAATGCCAATTATTTTCTTCATATCATTTTCTCCTTATCCAAAATAATAAATTACTGTGTTATTCATACAATTTGTTGCATATGTAAAATTCCGCTTCCTTTTGATTATTTTTATGTCCGTCACTCAAATAAAAGCAGATCTGCCTCATTATGAAAAATTACATATTCATTGCAGTCTTACATAAAACCGTAATTTATTTCCGCACATTATACGGCTGACAATAAAAAAGTACTCACCCTCATGCTAAAAATCTTTATCTTTTCCGTACAAAACAACAAAATGAGTCCGGTACCCATCCCGAACTCATTTACACGCAATTTAATATTTCAATTTTCCTCTGTATTCTGCTGCACAATCATTATCGTTGCAATCAATTTCTCTTACTTGCACACCACACAGCACCATTCATTAAGCACGCGCGAATTGATAATTTCAAATCCGGCATCTTCAAGCTTTGATATTACTTCATCAAGTCTTGCTTCAATTATTCCAGACGCAATAAATACGGATTTATCGCTCATAAACCGTCTTAGCACCGGAATCATCGAAATAATTATATCCGCCATTATATTTGCAACAACTATATCGCTTCCATGTTCGGGCAAAGTTTTTGCAAAATCGTCATCAAGAATATTGCCCACTTTCACCGAATACCTATCGGGAGAAATATGATTCATATCCATATTTTCCTTTACAATCACATCCGCATTCGGGTCTATGTCTATACATTCGGTATGTTCCGCGCCCAAAAGCAGTGACGCTATGGAAAGTATTCCGCTTCCCGTTCCTATATCCATTACGTTACGGATATTTTTATTTTGTTCAAACGCGGTTTCTATTGCAGATATACAAAGCTGAGTCGTTTCATGCGAGCCTGTGCCGAATATTCCGCCCGGATTTATTGTAAGAACAAGCTTTCCCTCGGCATTGTCCGCCTTTTCCCATTCGGGAACTATAATA
The DNA here is from genome assembly GCA_905210525.1 of uncultured Clostridia bacterium. GTDB lineage: Bacteria > Bacillota > Clostridia > HGM11327 > HGM11327 > SIG351. The sequence continues at coordinate 1,830 of CAJLXE010000194.1, forward strand.
AACTTATTGCCGACATTCATAGGCTTGAAAAATCTTTTCCAATTATTGACCCAATCTTCATTTTGTATATTGGTTACGCATATTTCCAGTCTGCCGAGATCAAAATCCGGAAGCTGTGACGGCATACGCGATAAAAAGCCTTTTATTTCATTGAGCTGATCGTACCCTGCCGGAGCGTCCCCTATATATGCGCACACATAGGCTTCTTCATTCTGCTTTTGCAGAACTCCGTCGTCTATATAATCCCATGTGTAATCCTTCTGCGGCATTTTATAATCATCCGGATTGAATATCTCCAAACCGTATATACCCATCGAGTACAGCGCTGCCGAAACCATTTCGCATCCGGCAGGTGTTGTAAATATTTTGACTTTAAGCCAGTCCATATCAATTTTCGCGTCTTTTTGAAAAAGACGTTCCTTTCCGAGAAATATTTATTAAAAAACGCCGTCTTTTTGTTACGGCGAAAATTTTCCGATAAATGCATTCAATCGCGGTTCATCAACAGCTCGTACAGTCTGTCAAGCTCGTCTTCCCCGTAATATGAAATTTCAATAATTCCTTTTTTGATTCCGTGGTGGATATTTACTTTTGTCTGAAACTTTTCTTCCAGTTTTTCTTCAATATCGGCTATGTAAACAGGCTGTGTCTTTTCGGATTTCTTCTTTTCCTGAGAAGGCTCGTTTTTTACACGTGCTATAAACTGTTCCGCCTGACGTGTGTTCATACCTTTATTAAGAATTTCATTTGCATACTTCAGTTGGCGTTCTTCATCTTCAAAAGCGCACAAGAGTCTTGCCTGCCCCGGCGGAAGCAGCCCCTCCGCAATGAGTTTTTTTACTTCCTGATTAAGAGACAAAAGTCTTACCGTATTGGCAACCGCAGGACGGCTTTTACCCACGCTCTTTGCGACCTGCTCCTGGGTGAAATTAAATTCATCCATAAGTCTCTGCATACCTTCAGCTTCTTCTATTGTGTTGAGGTCTTCTCTCTGCAGGTTATCTATGAGCGCCACAACAGCCGTCTGTTCCTCGTTGTAATCCTTTACAATAGCGGGGATATCCGTAATTCCGGCTATTTTGGCAGCTCTCCAGCGACGTTCGCCCGCAATAAGAACATATCTCGCCCCTACCTTACGCACAATAACGGGATTTATTATTCCGTGAGTCGCAACGGATTCCGCAAGCGCATTGAGAGCCTCCTCGTCAAAAGCCTTTCTCGGCTGAGACTTATCGGGGTCTATATCATTCCATTTGAGTACTACATAGTCCTTGTTTTCGTTTATGTTTTCATCCGTTCCGCTCACAGACAGCGCTTCGTCAAACAATAAATTAAGTCCCTTACCTAAAGAGTTCTTTTTTTTGGGAGACGCCATATCGATACCATTACCTTTCTTCGGAATACAGCCGCAGCATATTGCCGTTTTTTCTTTTATGTAAAATCAATTATTTGCCGTTGTCGATTTTTATTATTTCATCCGCGAGATCTTTATAAGCCATCGCTCCGCTGCAATCCGGCGCATAAGCGAATATAGACTGTCCGAAGCTCGGCGCCTCCGAAAGTCTTATATTTCTCGGTATAACCGTTTCAAATACGTTGCCGTTGAAATTTGTTCTTACTTCTTCCACCACCTGAAGCGAAAGATTTGTTCGTTTGTCGAACATAGTCAGCAGAACGCCTTCGATTTTTATTTCCGGATTCAGATTCTTTTTTACGAGATTTATTGTCTGAACAAGCTGGCTGAGTCCTTCCAGCGCATAAAATTCGCACTGTATGGGAACTATGACTCCGTTGCAGGCAGTAAGACAGTTAAGCGTTATAAGTTCCAGCGACGGAG
>CAJLXE010000195.1 GCA_905210525.1 uncultured Clostridia bacterium
GTCGTGAGTTCGAGCCTCATCCGGGTCGCCATTAAATTGTACTTTGTAAATTCATTCTGCCGGCTTAGCTCAATTGGTAGAGCAGCTGATTTGTAATCAGCAGGTTGCGGGTTCGAGTCCCATAACCGGCTCCAAAGTAAAACCTGTCGCTTAACCGGTCTTTCCGTAGGGATTTTTCGGTAAGTGTGGAGTGTTCGGAGTCAGGCGTGGCGTGATGCCACGCCTTTTCTCTTGTTATTTGTTGGTTTCAATCGTCTTCGTCGTTGAGTTCGTCGTAAAGATCTTCCATTTCAAAAGCGAGATTCTCAAAATATTCCAGACGTTCTTCAAGGTAACGGTATTCGGATTTCTGTATCAATTTGTTCTTTCTCGTACTTCTTCTCATGATGACTATGACCGCCAGAAAAATTGCGGCTATACCGCCGAGTGCAAGAGTAAGGAAATTAACTAATTCGGAATAGGTAAAACTTGTTTTTCCGAACAGCGTTTTTCCGTCCGGGAAATCGTATACGAACGTCTGCTTGAAATGCTCAAGTTCCTCGGCTGTTTCGAACTTGCCGTAGACAAGAATATCCGCGTGGAACAGATAGGCAAGCGCCGCGCACAGAACGGTAAAGGCTATCATAATTACTATAATCGCCGTGTGCGAACGCGGCTTCTTCGTTTCTTTTTTTCTGTACTCGCAGTACGCTATGTTATTTTCGGCAAACTTTTTGGCAAGAAGCGCGTCCTCTGCGTCCTCCTCCGAGTCTTTTTTCCACTGATTTTCGGGTAAAGATAAATCGCGCGTGTATAAAAACCTGGTTACGTTTCTATCTCTATCGTACGAGCTGTCTTGAAGTATCCAGCCAAAGCGTTCCATTCTCTCTCTTTTTTCAAGAACGGTTTCTTCGTTGGCAGGGGATTGAAACAATACTTTTTCTTCTATCATTTTCCTTTCCTCCTTAATTGACCCTTGTCTTATACGACTGCTCGCGCGTGCCCTGTTTTATGTAACTGCAATGACGGCAATAGGTAATATAATCGCTCATAACAGTTCCGTATTCGACGTCGTACTCGTCAACGACTACGTTCGCGTAAATCGGTTCTGAGGAAACCACACGGGTAGACCCATTGGAATATCTTGCGATCGTTTGCTTCTCTCCGACCTTTTTCGTCTGAGTTTTTGTTACGTGCTCCATACCTTCGCGCTTTTTGCCGTATCTTGCGGTGTTTCTCGTCACAACGCTGTCGAAACGCCTGCAAACCGGGCAGGTTCTTTTCTGTAAGCCCGAAAGGCAAACCAAAGTCGAAAGATAATAAAAGAACGGATACAGTATCGCGCAGATAATCGGCTGAAGAGTTCCCAGGGTATCAGTAGTGAAGTTGTTAACGTCTTTGACCGCGAAAAACCACAGGCAAACGTTTACGGCTACGCCTATTGCGAGCGACACGAGAATCATAACAACGACCTTTTTATAATACGGTTCTCCCCTATGCCCGACCTCTCCGCGGTTTATTTCGACGAATTTTTTCAGATTTTTCTTCGACATAAAAACCGCAACCAGAGCCGTGAAAATCAGATATACCCCGATGCCTATGCATGCTTTTAACGTAGTGCCGACAGAATCGGGCAATGCCGTAGCGATGAACGCCCACGCATACCCGAAGACGGTGAACATCAACGCAAATACGATAACGGCGCCCGTCCACGCTTCGGATAGTTCAAAACCCACTTTGCGGTTGTAATCGTTGACGTCGGTCTCTCTCCATTGTTCGATGTCCTGCAAGTAGCGGTTGGTAATTCTTGTCTGAGAAGTTAGTTCTTTTTCCATTTTTCCTCCTTTTTCGTTTTAATAAAAACAAAATCGTACCGCCCCATAGGCTATTACCTATGCAGCAGTGCGTTAAAGCTCAATATATTCGCCCCAAAGGGCAGACTTACGTCTTGCTTGCTTGCTAATGATTGTCGCAGACTTGTCATACCTTGTCAACTCCTTTTGCCTGTGTTTTGCATTTTTTTGCAGGTTATTCGGCGTTAATAGTTTCGCGTATCAATATATGATACGTTTTGTCTTTTATATTCTACCATAAATTTCTCAAAAAATCAAGGCGTTAGCCATATCTTCGCGTAAAATTACAAAAATTCAAAAGTTTACCCACAATTCGTTTCATTTTACTCATTTTCTATGCCTTTTCGCACCATATATAGAAAACGCCCCCGTTGTTTGGGGGCGCACTTCAAAATCTCTGAAAGCCTTTTGTTATCGTTTGAAAGCGCAATTCTATAATTTAGTTTTAATAATTCCCTATAACAACTCCGCTTATGTGACAGGTTTTTTATTTTGCATTATTCATAATTCAATTTTAACTGTCAATTATTCATTCAATATCAAGTCTGCCCTGAATCCCTGATAGTTTTTACCTTTTTGCCTTTTGTTGTTGTCCGACACTTTGTCGTAACTAAAAAAACAATAATTAACACTCAACAAAACATAAGTCTCATACCGATAATAAATAATTTTCCTATTACAATCCGGCATTTTTTATGGTACAATCATTAAAAAGGAGGAGGAATATCATGCCAACAATCAATACAGGTATAAAGTCAGATTCACAATTACCGAATCTCAAAGAAATTCAATTTCCCGAAGTAAGACCGGAAGTCGATATCCGCAAAATCAGCTCTTTGATATCGGGGTATATTTTGTAATATCGTTTCGGCCTCCCGTATAGTTTGTACTTACAGCAAAATCACAAAAACGGGAACTCCCGCCGATGACGAGATTCCCGTTTTTTTATTTCTTTTATTCTTTTTATTATTTATCTCTGTATGCCCATGCCGTCCATGCTTATGTTATGAAATTCAGGCAAATGCTTGTGTATTTCGGCAATACCCTCTGCCGTGATCTCAAAGTTTTCACCGTATTTTACGAACATCGAGCTTCCGTCTGCAAGCTTGTCGTTTGCCGGCACATAATTCTGATAAAAACCGTTCATTACATGACCCTTAAGATGCTCGTCCTCCGTAAGATATGCTCTGTCCATGCCTATCGATACGTTGTTTACAAACGTGTTTGTGGTGCGGAACTTAAGCTGATGGCGAACAGCCTTCCAGAACAGGAAGCCATCTAATCTGCTGCCTTCCGTAGGCGCATTGTTTTCATAGTTTTCAAAGCACTCTCCCAGTTCATCCGAATACGTTTCTTTCATGTATTCGTAAAGCGTGCCGTCGTATTTTTTGCCGTCTTCCGTCACATGATCCCACGCGTCGTTATACACCGCCCATGCTATATCCACATACACCTTTTGTGCGGATTCGTTTTCATGTGCCTTGCGGTAATCCGACAATCTTTTCTGAATGTCCGCATTGACGTAATCAAACATTATTGCCCACGCCGTATTTTTGTAGTGGTTTTTCCACGTTTCCGTCATAAAGCCCGCGTCCTCAAGAACCTTATACCACGATCCCTCGCTCGGAGATTTTTCCGGTGCTTCTATTCCGTTTACCATGTTAATCCAGCGCGCAAACGATGGGCAGGGATAAAGGTTTGTCGGCTTCTGATCCTGATAAGTGCCTATGAATATATTGTTGTGAGCATTGAGAAACTGAGCGTTGTTGAGCACTATCGAGTTTGCATTCGTATGCTCCGACATTTTTTCTCCGGAAAGTATTCCGCA
>CAJLXE010000196.1 GCA_905210525.1 uncultured Clostridia bacterium
GGCTCGGCAAACAGTTCACGCTTGTTGATACGGGCGGTCTTGAACCGTATTCAAAAGAAGTTATTCCTGCACTCATGCGCCAGCAGACAGAAGTCGCTATTGACATGGCAACTGTAATAATATTTGTTGTTGACGCTCAGGCAGGAATGCTTGCATCCGATCTTCAGGTAGCGGAAATGCTCAGAAAGTCGAAAAAGCCCGTTGTACTCGCCGTTAACAAGGCAGACAATGATGAAACCGAAATTGCTCAATACGAATTCTATAATCTTGACATAGGTGAACCTTATCCTGTATCATCGCTTCATAAAAGAGGCTTTGGCGAGCTTCTTGACGCTGTAATATCATATTTTCCTGATGACAGCTCGCAATCGGAGGATAACGAACCGGTCAAGGTGGCAGTTTTGGGCAGACCTAATGCGGGAAAATCATCATTTGTAAATGCGCTTTTGGGAAGTGAAAGAGTACTTGTATCCGACATTCCCGGAACAACGAGGGATGCGGTAGATACGCCTTTTGAATTTAACGGCAAGCCGTACATATTGATAGATACGGCAGGTATAGCAAGAAAACGCAGCATTACCGAAGATATTGATTATTACAGCACACTGAGATCTATGGCGGCTGTTGAAAGAGCCGATATAGGCGTGATAATGATAGATGCAGATCGCGGAGTTGCGGAACAGGATGCAAAAATAACGGGTATGTTCCACGATGCGGGAAAGCCGTGCGTACTTGTTCTCAATAAATGGGATCTTGTAAATAAAGATACTCATACGTTTGAAGAATATAAAAAAGATCTCTATAATACTTTGAGCTTTGTTCAGTATGCGCCTTGCGTTACGATTTCAGCCAAAACAGGACAGCGCGTGAAACAGGTTATGGAGCTTGTGGAAAAGATACACGAACAGTCTGTAAAACGAATTTCCACAGGCGTGCTTAATGACGCCATACGTCAGGCAACCATACTTACCGAGCCGCCTACAAAAAACGGAAAACAGCTCAAAATATATTTCGCAACACAGGTTGCGGTTCAGCCGCCGACATTTGTGCTGTCCGTGAACAGCACCGAACTGTTCCATTTTTCATATGAACGTTTTATAATAAATTATCTGAGACGGACATTTGAATTCGATATGGTGCCTATAAAAATAATACCGAGAGGTAAGGGCGAGGATTAAAATGTGGATTAAATTTATAATAATTTTGGTACTCGGATATTTATTGGGGTCATTTTCGCCTGCATATTTTATAGGAAAATATGTAAAGGATGTAGATTTGCGTCAAAAGGGAAGCGGCAATCTAGGGAGTACCAATGTTATGCGTGTGCTTGGAACAAAAAGTGCACTCATAACGTTTGTGTTGGATACGCTCAAGGGATTTCTTATAATGTATATAAGCGATCTTATGTTTTCGGACGTATATTCGAGCCACAGCGCAATAGGCATGCTTATAGGCGGCGTTGCTGTTGTTGCAGGACACAATTTTCCGTTTTATCTTAATTTCAGGGGTGGAAAGGGAATTGCAACTACGTTCGGAGTGGCTTTATACCTGAATCCGTTCGGAGCAATGTGTATGCTTTTACTGGAATGGCTTATTACGCTTACTACCGGATATGTTTCGTTAGCTTCTGTAATAAACTGTATCGCATTTCCTTTCTTTGTTAATCTTATACGCCTTGATTTTGCGTATACACCTAATGTTTATACGTGGGGGTTATGTATAATACTTTCCGTCATAGCCATTGTAAGACATATACCAAACATAAAGCGACTGATAAAAGGCAAGGAAAACCGTTTTATGCTCAAGAGTACCATAAAAGAAAAGAAACCGGTATTTAACGATAAAGATACCGCACAGCACCGTTGATGTATGCTTTTACGGCATCAATTTAATATTTAAATAAAGCATTGCCGTCGGACTGCATTTGATGAATCCGACGGAATTTTTGAATTACAGAAAAAATACATGGCAGGTAACAAAAGTGAAAATATTTTTAATTTCAGCGGCAATATTTATTTTGCTGCTCATAATAGCATCGTTTGTTTGTTTTTTATACTGCTTTACGAGAAAAATAAAAACTCGGGATATGTCTACCGAAAGCGGCGTTAAGCTTGTCAAAATGGAAAAATTCAAGGATATTATTTTTCCGGCTATACAAAAATCGAAAGAGCTTCCGCAGGAAGAGATATTTATACAAAGCTATGACGGACTTAAATTACACGCCGTACTTTACGAAGCCGAAAATGCAGATACAACGCTTATTCTGTTTCACGGGTGGATATCCAGCGGACTTAACGATTTTTGCTGTATAATACCTTATTATGCGGAAAAAGGGTATAATGTTCTGCTTGTATCACAACGCGGGCAGGGAAAAAGCGGCGGCAAATATATTTGTATGGGTACGCAGGAAAAGTTTGATTGTGTATCGTGGTGTGAATATATTAATAAGCGTTTCGGAGAGGAACACAATATTTTTATAGAAGGCATATCGATGGGAGCGTCAACGGTGCTTTTTGCCTCTGCGCTTAAGCTTCCGGACAATGTTCGCGGGATTATTGCGGATTGCGGTTTTACATCGCCCATAGACATAATAAAATCAGTTGCATGGTCAAAACACATATTTCCGTATCCGCTTGTGTGGATGGTTGCGTTATGGTTCAGAATATTCTGCGGCCGCAGTATGTATAAGGATTCAACACTTGACGCTATGAAGAAAAACAAGCAGCCGATACTGTTTCTGCATGGTGAATCGGATGGATTTGTTCCGTGCAGAATGGGTAAAGCAACATATGAAGCTTGTACTTCGGACAAACAACTTATATTGGTTCCCGGAGCAGGGCATGGGCAATGCTATCTTGTAGATACAGAAAGATGTACACAAGAACTTGATAAATTCATAGAAAAATACAGTATAACATCAGATTAATCATATAAAATTATATTCTTATATCGTTAAAATACGGAGAATGTAAAATTTGTACGAGTCCGTTAAAACAGATAAAACGTATTCAACTTAAAACAAAAACTGACACCACTCAAAAAGCGATGTCAGTTTTATTTTAACTCTTGGTTTTTTATCAGATCTCAGGGATCTCGATTTCAACTTCTCTTCCGAGGTTAGCTGAACGAACGATACCGTCGAGAATAGCCTGGTTGTAAATGATCTGGCTTGTCGGAACCGGAGCCTTGCCGCCGTCTCTTGTAGCTTCAAGGAACTTACGGCACTTGAGATAGAAGCAATCAGCGAAGCCTGAATCAGGCGATTTGATTACTGTTTCAACGTTCTGACCTGCGATTGTCTTGTAGATCTTCATGTCACCGAAGCCACCGTTCCAGCAGTCTGTTGAAGGAATTCTGAGACCGCCTTCTTTACCGAGGATAATCGTATCTCCGGGAGTGTCAACGTTCATAGCCCAAGCGATTCTAAAGTCAAGTATTATGCCGCCCTCAAGACGAATGAATGCAGCAGCAAAATCATCAACACTGAATCTGTTAGCTTCAGCATACTGAGCAGGGTTCTTACCGATATAATCAGATTTGAAACCTGAAACTGTGAGCGGCTTCGGATAACCGATAGCGTCAAGACACATATCGAGAGAATAGCAGCCGATATCAG
>CAJLXE010000197.1 GCA_905210525.1 uncultured Clostridia bacterium
AGCTACTCCCGGCAGAAAATTCTTCGCCGCATGGGCAAAATTCTGCAGACTGTTCGGATTGAATTTTCTTGATTTTATAGATTTTGACGACGATTCTCCGGTTGAAAACAATTCCGGTATGTTTAAAAGAGCATAAAATCTTATACAGCCTCTTTTATCGCATTTAAAAATCTGTTTTTACACCATATATAATTTACTTTCATATTATGTACCGAAGTATTAACGCGGCATAAACCCACTCCTCTGCCGAAACAGTACGCAAAATACAACGTCTTTGCAAAATAATCATATTTTAATCAGATGTTGCATCACATTGTTCATATGCATACAAACGGCGTATAGAACACAAATAATGAAAGGAATACCTTAAAAGCAAAGGTACGGTATTTTCTATGAAAAGTAAAAATATAAAACTAATGCCCTTTACCGTTCTTGAAAATGTCAAACCGCCGTGGTCTCTTGAGCATATACACGCCGTTGAAATGTGGAAACGTGGTTATACGGGCGAAGGCGTCGTTGTAGCCGTATTAGATACCGGTTGCAGCACAAATCACCCATATATAAAGCACAGCATAATAGGCGGAATGAACTTTACAGACGATTACGGTTCAAAAGCATCTAACTACAACGATAATAACGGACACGGAACTCATATATGCGGTATAATATCAGCCGCATATAACAGGCGCAACGGAATGAGCGGTGTTGCTCCCGATGCGAAAATTCTCGTCCTCAAGGTGCTGAAAGCAGACGGTACAGGTGAAGTTACACCGATTTTACGTGCAATAAATATGGCTGTAAACTGGCGTGGAAGCCACGGTAAACGGGTCAATATAATAGGAATGTCGTTTGGTACAGAGCAAAATTATCCCGAATTGGAACGTGCTATAAACGCCGCTGCTGAAAATGACATACTTGTAGTTACTGCGGCAGGAAACGATGGTGACGGAAAACGCGGCACAAGCGAAGTCACATATCCCGGATATTACAATTCGGTAATGCAGGTAGGTGCAAGCGATATAAACGACAAGCCTGCCGCATTTTCAAACACAAACAAAAATCTTGATATAGTGGCTCCCGGCGTTGATATTCTTTCGTTAAGTCCTAATAACGGTTATGCTGTAATGAGCGGTACCTCAATGGCAGCACCGCACGTTGCAGGCGGCGCCGCACTCATAAGCAATTATTACTTGCGAGAATACGGCAAACTGCCTACAAGAGACCAGCTTATATATGCCCTTAAACGCAATACCACCAAATTGAATTTCAGCCGCAACGAAGTTGGGTACGGTCTTCTCAACATGAACTACTTCGGCAAAAACACTCCAAGCAAAAATAAATCAATTTTTCGCTGAATCAAATCCGGCATAAACATTTAATGCAAAAACATTTTAACCTTCACAATATTATACAAAAAAGTCTTCCGTTTTCAATAACTGCCGGAAGACTTTTTTATTAAATTCATTTATCAGCAACTGCCCTTATAACGTCACCGTCATAATGTTTTTTTATGATATCAAGTGCTGACATCCTGTATCTCAGCACTATAAATCCCTCGCGTGATGCCCTGAAATCAGTGTACTGCAAAGCATAGCTGTCGGTTGCTATTACTATATATGAGCCGCGACCTATTTTACCGTTGGCATTCAATGTTATTTTTACATAATGAACATCAGACCACGGAATAAAATATGATTTTTTGATATCCTTGTAGCGTACTCCGTTTTCATCAAAAAGCACAAATCTGTAAAACATATAAAGTATAACAAAAACTATAAGACATAAAAGTATTGCCGACGGAAGCAAATCTGTCGGAGCAGACGGTCTGACTTTATCTGTACCGTCTATATAACGTATATAAAATACTATCTGAACAACTATAATAGCAGAAAAAAACAATACAAGGTACAATGATTCAGATAAATACAGCGATGTATATCTTTTTTGTTTCATTTTTTATAACCAAAGCCTTGCCCTAAGTACAAATAATACTACACCAAGCCAAGGCTATTCCTTTTTATGTAAATTATAAAATCAAATAAAAGTTTTTATATCCCGTTGCAAATCACGATTCATATCCGTACAGCATTGTGGTCGGATCGATGAACTTCCCGTTCTTTACAATGCCGAAATGACAATGATTACCTGTCGCTGCTCCTGTCATACCAACATAGCCTATAATTTGCCCCCGTTTAACCGTCTGCCCTTCTTTTACAATATATTTGGACATATGAGCATAATATGTCTGATAGCCGTTACTATGCGAAATAATCACATATCTGCCATACCCTTTCTTAATGCTTTCAACTTTTGTCACTTTACCGTCGGCAGAAGCATAAATGGGTGTTCCCGCCGGAGCCGCAATATCAATGCCCGTATGACCTGAACTGCCGAAAAGGCTTGTTATCAAGCCTGACGAAGGCCACTTGAAATAGCCTTTACCCGTAAGCTTTGTAACAAATATAGAATATGTCTTTGATATCTTTGTACCGTACTCAACAACAGCGCCTACCGGCTGTACGGTTATTTTTTCGGACGTAAGTTTGGAAGATATAAATTCATTGTTTACATATGTATCCGAATACGTGCATGTCTTTGTACCGTTTTTACCGCTTCGCGTAACCTTGGAAACATTGTACGCCATTGAATTGTTTGCTTTGTATTCGGTTGTATAAGCAACAGAAGATGTCTTTGTGCTTTGCACCGTAACATTAAAATCAACAACTCTCTCATTATATAAAACTTCGGTATTGCCGTTTTTATTTATAGCATCAACGGAACTTTCATAAGCACATGATGCGGATATGTCTTTTTTATCAAACAAAGCCTTCAACTGTGCTTTATCGGATACAATTACCTTTTTTTCTACTTTTCTATCGTCAATTATAATATCAACAGCGTCATTGTAGGTTACGGAATCAAGTTCTTCCTTGCTTACAGTTATCTGAGTTATATCAAACTTTCCCGCATACGATGATGCCAATACGGTTTTTCCCGCAAAATTCTGTTTTATAAACTTATCCTTTGCCGTATCAAGTATGCTGTTGCATTCTTCTTTCGTCGCAAAATATCCTACAACAAAACCGTCTATACTGAGCTCAAAAGCATTGATCTTGAATGAAATACATTCTGCAACAGCATCTTCTATGCTCATATCCTCCGTAAGATTTTTGGCATATGTTCTCATCTTTTCGACTACAATTTCTTTTGAAAGCTCATATACCGTATTTTCAATGTTCTCACGGGATTCATATTCCTCTTGCATGTCGCATATAATATCATTGACCTTTGTTTCATCGGAAACTATTCCCACAACCGTACCGTCGATAATAACCTTGTACGCTTCTATCAGCGGTTCGAAGGAAACCTCCGGTTCGGTGATCTCGGGTGAAGAAGTCGGTGGAGCATTGTTCGGTGTGCTGTTTCCTTCAAGTGCTGAGCTAATCGTTTTCTCTGTGAATTCCACATTCGCATATATACTGTTACCCGGAATAAGCTTAAAAATAAAATTAATTGCGAGAACCGAACATATTCCCGCAATAAGGAACATGGTCAAGCCGAATATATATTTTAATGTTTTTTTCATAACAAATACCGTTCCTTAATATCTAAT
>CAJLXE010000198.1 GCA_905210525.1 uncultured Clostridia bacterium
GCTTTGTTCCGGAAGTGCTCAATACGAAAATATATGATGAAATAATTGCCGTACGCAATGAGGACGCTTTTGAAACGGGAAAGCTTATAGGCAGAAAAGAAGGCGTGCTTGTAGGAATTTCATCGGGTGCGGCTGTATGGGCGGCTGTTGAGCTTGCAAAGAGACCTGAGAATGAAGGCAAGACCATTGTGGCGTTGCTTCCCGATACAGGCGACAGATATCTTTCAACAGCTTTGTTTGCAGATTGAGATAAAGACTTATTTATAAAAATGAACAACGGGACTGTCAATAAAGCAGTCCCGTTGTTTGTTATGCGCAATAATTATTGTTGCTTTTCGCCTGACAATGCTCCGACAATTTTATGAGGAACATAAGGCTCTTCCAGATATGCAATGTCTTCGGCTGTCAGATTGATGTCAAAAGCATTCACGGCATCGTCAAGATGCTCTGTTTTTGTTGCTCCGATAATAGGCGAGGTAACACCTTTTGCAAATTGCCACGCAATGGAGATTGCAGTCATGCTTGTATTTATCGGCAAGTTCCGCAACACGTAAAACGATTTTTTCATCCTGCGGCTCATTTGCGTCATATTTACCTGCCGCCATTTTATCAGTGCGGCTGCGCAGTGTGTCCGTATGCCATGCTGTGCGGCAAAGTCTGCCTGCCGCAAGCGGACTGTACGGTGTGCGTGCAACATTCATCCGGTTGCAAATAGGTATTAATTCCCGCTCGTCTTCACGGTAAAGCAGATTATAATGATTCTGCATCGACACAAACGGCGTAAACCCATTGTCGCGCGCGCAAAGCTGCATATCGTAAAACTGGTATCCGTACATGGCAGATGCGCCTAATGCACGAACCTTTCCCGCTTTTACGAGAAAATCCAATGCTTCCATCGTTTCTTCTATCGGCGTTGTATAATCAAAGCGGTGAATTATATAAAGATCAAGATAGTCTGTATTAAGTCTGCGAAGCGTTCCGTCAATTTCACGCATTATCGCATTGCGTGAGAGATGTCCTTCGTTGAAGTACACCTTTGATGCAAGAATTACCTTATCTCTGGAGATATTTTTACGTATTGCCATTCCGAGATATTCTTCACTGGTGCCATGAGAATAGGTATTTGCCGTGTCAAAAAAGTTAATGCCGATATTGAGTACGTGACATATAATTTTTTCTGTTTTTTCGGGATCGAGAGTCCATTCATGAAAATCTGCAGAAGGCTTTCCGAAACTCATGCATCCGACACAAAGCTACGACACTTCAATATCCGAATTTCCAAGCTGTGCATATTCCATACAAATGTCCTCCTTTAATTTTTTTCAACCCATTTGCTGATTGCACTATCCGACATTCCGTTGAGAATCCCGCCCTGCTTCCATTTTGCATCCGGGCAAACCGTTTTCAATACATCCACGGTTTTTCCCATACCGCTGCCGCCCGATGTGGCAAACGGAATAACTGTTTTACCGGCAAAATCGTAGCTTTCGAGGAATGTGCATATGATTGTCGGCGCAACATACCACCATATCGGAAATCCGATGTAAACAGTGTCATAAATATCCATATTTTCGCATTTTGCGGCAATTTCGGGACGCGATGATGTATCCCGCATTTCAATGGATGAGCGGCTTTGCTTATTCATCCAATCAAGATCCGCATCTGTATAAGGTATTGCAGGCTTGATTTCAAACAAATCGGCATCGACTGCTTTTGCAAGTCGTTGCGCGACCTTTTTTGTTGTACCGCTTGCTGAAAAATATGCTACAAGTTTTTTCATGATTTTTTGCCTCCGTGTGTTTATTTTTGTCAAATTTGTTTCGAAAATACTCTTTATAAGCTTGCTTTAAGAACAGCTTTGATTTCATCTTTAGTTAAAATCTTATAACCTCCGTCCATAATCAACGTACTTTCCGTGATTCCGTCAATCATTTCTTCGGTTGCGCCCAAGGTTCTGATATTCATTGCAAGACCGAGTTTTTTCATCCACGCTTCCATTTTTTCCAGTCCCTCTTCTGCAATCTGCATATCTGTTTTGCCTTTTGCGTTTACATTCCAGACGTTTACGGCATATCTTGCGAATTTGGCTGTTCCGTACGGCATTATATAACGATAATACGGCATTGAAACCGCAGCAAGAGTCATTCCGTGTGTTGCGTCTGTATGAGCGGCAACGCTTTGTCCGAGCATATGCACCATCCAATCGGTTGTTTTGCCTTTTGCAATGAATGTATTTAATGCCCATGTTGCCGTCCACATGATATTTGAACGTGCTTCATAATCGGTTGGATTCTGCAATGCAATATCGGCACTGTGAATAAGTGAGCGCAGGAGTCCTTCCATTACATAGTCGCTTGTGTTGTCGTCTGTGCCGGAAAAATACTGTTCGAGTATGTGTGACATTATATCGTAAATACCTGAGATCATCTGGTATTTCGGAACGGTGTACGTGAACTCCGGATTCAGAACAGAAAACTTCGGGAATACATTTTCTCCGAAAACATGGCCTATTTTCAGCTTTTGTGCATGGTTTGTAATAACAGAACCGCCGTTCATTTCGCTTCCTGTTCCAACCATGGTCAGAACGCACCCCACGGGAACAACATCGCACGAAACATCTTCAAAGCGTATAAAATATTTTTCCCACGGGTCTTCCGTACAGTTTACGGATACGGAAACAGCCTTTGCGTAGTCGCATACGGAGCCGCCTCCGACCGCAAGTATCAGATCCGCTTTTGCTTCTTTTGCACGTGAAACACCCTCGTATAATTTTTCAACAGTAGGATTCGGCATAACACCGCTATCCTCGAAAATTTCTTTCCCGTTAGCTTTCAGTATAGCCGTTACCTTATCGTAAATACCGTTCTTTTTAATCGAACCGCCTCCGTAAACAAGCAGTACGTTTTTGCCGTATTTCGGAAGCTCTTTATTCAGTCCGTCAAGAGCATCCGTTCCGAAATAAATCTTTGTCGGATTACAGTAAGTAAAATTTCCTAACATAAATTCCGTTCCTCCGTTTATTTTATATTTATAGTATACAACAACTGTTAAAATATGTCAAACTGGTATTAATTTTATTTACTATTTTTTCGAAGAATAAATAAACATCATTTTTTGTCAGATCGGCAAGCATAATAAACTGACAATGATGTGTTTAGCGAAAAAAAGCTGCCGCAGTCCCTGATATATATTGCATATCAAGGAAATACGGCAGCATTACTCAGTGGTTAGGTTTTCATTAAACAAAATTCAACATTCTTGAGTGTGCATATTGCTAAGCAGTTTTATTCCCAAAAACATTAAAGAGAAAAATATTACTAAAAAAACGGGGAATATCCATATACCAAGCATTCTTGCCAATACTCCGAAAAAAGGAGGCGTAAGCATAATACCCATATATGAAGCTGCCATTTGAGAGCCTATTACGGATTGTGATATGTCTTTCCCGAAGTTATACGGGGTAAGGTATATCATATTCGGGAAAACAGGACCTATTCCGAATCCGGCTATAAATAAAATTATCGCGGAAACAATTTCTCCGCATGGTATAAACAACATCAATAAGGCTGAAAAAATAATGTATTTACATATTTGTAT
>CAJLXE010000199.1 GCA_905210525.1 uncultured Clostridia bacterium
AGGAAATGTAATTATGAAAAAAATAATCAAGTGCGGTACAGTATTGCTTGCCGCAAGCATTTTTGCAAGCGCGTACAAAAACGAAATAAAGCAATTTATAGACAATGCAAAACAAACAATAACGCAATCCGGAAAAAAGGTTTACAAAAAACCCACAATAGTTCTGATGTACGACTCATCGCCGTGCAATTGCGAGGACGTTGCCTGCGACGGGCAGCCGAGCCGCGAAGCCGATGAAGCCGCAAAGCAAGCCGCAGAAAATAAGGAAACTCCCTGCTGCTGCGGATGCGATCTTGACGTATACAAAAACCTTTTCGGCAAATTTTCCGACGTTGCGGACGCGGAATATATAGATACCTGCACGGTATGCCCGGTTGACGACGCAAAATGCAACAGCTTTATAGACAGATTCGAGTTGGAATATGTTCCGGCGGTTCTTATCGTAACGCCTAACGGAAACCTTATATCAAAAATCGAAGCACCCGAATCCATCGAAGACGTTGAAACAATGCTCAACAGCTATTTGCGCTGACAGCATTGTCTTCACGCACAAAAAATTACAGCGGAAAGCCCGTGCCTCACGCGCAAAAGCTTTTCGCTGTAATACCTGATGTATTTATTATACATACATATTAAAATTATATTTTCATCTCGTCCGAAAGAAGCTCCCTGTACTTCGGAAGCATTCCGATTTTATCCGGAGTATGCGCCGGAAGCTGCATTATATCATAGCCCGGCATCTGATTGCACTCTATAAACAGCGGTCCCGATTCCGTAATCGCAACATCCCAACCGCAATACCTTATCTGCGGAGTTATAAACGCCGCCTTACGGCACATTTCAAGCGCTTCATCCCAATACGGTACGCAAAAGCCCTTAATCTCACACCCTGTCATAGGATGCGTTTCATAAGTATTGCCGTCCTTGTCGCAGCCCACAAATTCAACCGTTCCGGTATTTATGTCCAACGGTGCAAAAATGCCCCCGTTATTTATATTGTCAACTACCTTTCCGTGATTGCCTATCCTTATAGCGGCAAACAGTATATGTACTTCATTGTTTTTAAGCAGCGTAACTATTCGGCAGGTATTTACGGAATGAGGATACAGCTCGGACATTCTGTGATGCTGCACCACATAGTCTTCAACAAGATCCGCGCCCTCAGTATTTTTCAGCTTTTCATATATCCTGTCATAACATTCAACGCCGTCAACCGTTATTTTTTCTACACCCACACCGCAGCAGGCATCAACAGGCTTCACAATAACAGCTTTTTTACCGTCTATAAATCTTATGAAGTCTTCTTTTGAAGCATTCCTGAAATCAATCCAATCACGTTTTATAAACTCCGAATACTTCTCGTTGAATTCAATTTTGTTGTCAAGGCAGTGATAATAATTTCTGTCATTGCAGTGAGCTATTACAAGATTGTTGGTAGTTCTCACCACATAGGTTGCCCTCTGTTTTGCAGTAAGATTATAAAATTCGTACAGCTCATAATCCTTATATCCGGCGCCGTACTTAAGTCCGCAGTGTATAATATCAAAAAACAAAACTATACTGCATTTTCCGGTTTTTTTATGAATACCGCGCGCTGTACCGAAAAGTGCCTTGAAATCCATCTTTTTTATTCGGTTCAATATAAATTTGATTTTTTTCATATATTCCCCATTTTACTGTATTTCTGATATTATAGCATAAAACCGTTTCTTTGTCAAACAATAACATTGCTTTTACACAAGGTTCATGATATAATAGAATTATGATGTGTTTATTACAACAGAGGCCTAAAAAAATAAGACTGAACGGAGGCAGAATATGTCAAAATACAGCGAATACAATCTCATGCGTTTATCCGAAACGGATGACGAGGACGCATACGATCTTGCCGATATAGACAGCGATGAAATAGATGAATTGTTTTCAAGCGGTACGGAAGAATTTATAAAGGCTTACAAAGCATATTACGATGATGTAAAAACAAGCAGAAACGTTTACAAAGAAGATTGGTAACGTTTTTTGAACTATTACGCGGTTGATAAAAAATTTGCGGAGACCGCAATGTCTCCGCAAAAAAACAGAATATCATTCTATGCAAACGTTAACCGCTCTTGTTCTCGAACTGTTTTTAGGATCGGCTTCAACGTCAAACGTAACCTTCTGCCCTTCTGCAAGAGTTTTGTAGCCGTCTGAAGAAATTGCACTGAAATGCACAAAAACATCTTCTCCGTCATCATCTCTGGATATAAATCCGTATCCTTTTTCAGCATTAAACCACTTAACGCAACCTTTAATCATAGCATTTCACCACGCCCCATTACACGGGAGCGTCCCTTTATAAAAATACAGCGTCAGTATAAACAAAGCCCCACACGTATGCAGACAATCAAACAACAGAATCCGCATATATGTGAGGACAAATTATTTAATATTGAACACTTGAATCAAGTATAACACACAAAGCCGATGTTGTCAAGCATCTGCGTTGCATATTCAAAAATATTTTTTCTGATTTTTAAGTTCTTCAACTATCCTGAGGGTTTCACCGAACCTCTGATAATGCACTATTTCGCGTTCACGAAGGAATCTTATAGGCATTATAACGTCGGGGTCATCTGCCATATCGAGTATATTTTCATATACGGCTTTCGCTTTTTGTTCCGCAGCAAGATCTTCATTCAGGTCCACTATCGGATTGCCCGTACTCTGTATGCTCGCCGCAGTATAAGGAACACCGTTCGAATCCGACGGATATATTCCTTTTCCGTGCAGAATAAACGTGCTGCCGTAGCCGCTCGCCTCCAGCATTTCGGGGTCTGCGTCTGCAAGAAGCTGATGCACTATTGTACCTACCATTTCTAAATGTGCAAGCTCCTCTGTACCTATATACGTATCGATAACGCACCCTTAATGCCATGCGAAATTCAACACAAAACAAGCAAATTTATCATTTTTCGGTTGCAAATATCGCAATTTGGGTATATAATATTAAAGCTGTAAATCAAGATATTATCGAAAGGCATATATAAAATGAATACTGATTATTTTGTTGTTTTGCTTCCTTTGGCTCTCATACTCATACTGTCGAAGGTTTCCTCAAAACTATGTGAAAAAATAGGACTTCCCGGCGTAATCGGAATGCTCATCTCGGGCGTACTGATAGGTCTCATATCGTACATTCCCGGTCAGAATATACTCAACGATACGGCAGTTCACGGCATAGGCTTTATCGCAAAGATAGGCGTTATACTCATAATGTTCTCAGCCGGACTCGGCACAGATATCAAGCAGATAAAGTCCGTAGGAGTTCCCTCCATAATCATAACCTGCTTCGGCGTTATTGTTCCGCTTGCGCTCGGCTTTGTTGTTGCGTGCATATTCAACGGCGGTTTTGCCGATATGAGCCGCGAAAGACTTTTATCAAACCTGTTTTACGGAGTTATTCTCACCGCAACGTCGGTAAGCGTAACGGTCGCTACTTTAAAAGAACTCGGCAAGCTTTCCGGCAAAGTTGGCACCACAATCGTTGCCGCGGCAATTCTTGACGATATA
>CAJLXE010000200.1 GCA_905210525.1 uncultured Clostridia bacterium
AGAAATCAATCATAGAATATTTATATTCAGAAATTTCAAATACGTTCAAAAAATTATATATAGAAATGTCTGAGGTTTTCGGCGCAGGCAAATTTTTCACAGAAACGTAAATTAATAACATTATGCTTAAATTTTCAGATGTTAAGGAAAATTTTTAATTAATTTCCGACCTTATAAAATATTATGTACAAAAAACGTAAACTCAATACCAATCCGACGCGACGACCATCGGCGCGCCGGATTGGTAACCGCGTAAATGCAAAATAAGCCGTAAAAATCTTTGCCTCTTGCAGTTTATGCAAAAAACTTTCCACTGATAAAACGGACTTTCACTAAAGTTCCGCCTTATCAAATACTTTGCATAGAACTGTAAACTCAATACCAATCTGACGCGACGACCACCGGCGCGGCTGATTGGTAACCACGTAGTGATTTAAAATTTTCGGGTTTGGACGCTTTTATAAAAGCGTCCAAGAAAAACACTACAACTCATTGTTTTTAGGCAAAGTTACCGTAAAGAGAGCGCCTTCTCCGGGAGCGGAGCACACGGATATTTTGCCCGAGCATATGTCGAGTATTTCTTTTACGAGAGCGAGGCCCAAGCCGTTGCCGTCGGATGCGTGGGACTTGTCGCCCTGATAGAATTTTTCAAATATATGTTTTTGTGCTTCTTCGGTCATGCCTATTCCGTTGTCTTTAACGGTGATGATAACGTTTTTATCCAGATTTTTCAGCGCTATTTCAATTTTACCCTTGTTATCCGTGAATTTTATTGCGTTACCTATTATGTTTATCCACACCTGCTGAAGAAGTTCTTCGTCTGCACAGTAGCTTGTTTCTTCAAGCTCGACGTCAAGCTCCAGTTCCTTTTGATTCCATTGCGGCTCCAGCATGAGCAGAACGTCGCGCATTTGTTCATCAAGACGGAATACGGAAGGCTTTGTTACGATTGTCTGATTTTCTATGCGTGAAAGTCTTAGTATGTTGCTGCACAATGTGGAAAGTCTGCTTGTTTCATGTTCGATTATTTCGGCATATTCCGCTACTTCTTCCGGTGTGCAGTTGCCTTCGCGCAGAAGCTTTGCAAAACCGTTTACGGTTGCAAGCGGCGTTTTGAATTCGTGAGACACGTTGCTTATGAAGTCCTTTTTCAGCAACTCGTTGCTTTTAAGCTCGTTTACCATGCTGTTGAAGCTTCTTGCAAGCTGAGCGACTTCCGTATCGGCGTCAACCTCAACCTGCACATCAAAATCACCCTTGGCAACCTTTTTTGTTGCCGCATTGAGCTGCATTATAGGCTTTGTTACGGATTTGCTCATGAAAAACATAAGCACCGCGCTCAACAGAAGAGTCATCGAAAGCACAAGACCTATTCTGTCGCCGAATGAGCCTATAATGTCGCTTTCGGGATTAAGCGATATAATTATAACGCTGTCTTTGGCTTTGAATATACAGCTTGTATCAAACGCCATAAATTTGGATTGCGTTACAATATCGCCTTCGTTTATTTTTGCAAGGTTTTCTTTTGAAATGTACTTCAACTGTTTTTCGTTTGCTACCGAAACTACATACATTGACGATGTGAACTGCTTTGACAATGTATATACATCTTCATCGAATTTCTCACACATCGAAATAAAATTCTCAGCTATGTTGATTTCGTCTTCGCGCAGTTGTTTTACAATGCTTCTCATGTTCAGATAATGAGACAGCGTATAGCTCAGACCTGCCGAAAACGTTGTCGCAAACAGAAACGCTATCATGAGGCTGACTATAATATTCTTTCTCATGCGTTTTTCACGGCTTTGTAACCGAGTCCTCTTACGGTTATTATTTCAAAGTCCTTTATGCCTGCTTCCTCAAGTCTTTCCCTGAGACGTTTTATATGTACGTCTACCGTTCGTTCATCGGTTTCCGCGTCGGGTCCCCAGATTTCTTCCATAAGAGCGTGCCGTGTAAAAATGTGATTCGGCATACTCAGAAGCTTGAACAGTATAAAAAATTCCTTTTTGGGCAGCTGCATTTGTTCGCCGTTGTAATTTACCGTCATTGCGTCCATATCAACTTCTGTACCGCCCACGGTTATGCGCCGTTCACTTGTTATTTTTGCTCTTCTGAGCAGAGCGCTTATACGCATGAGCATTTCATCCATATTTATGGGCTTTACCATGTAGTCATCGGTTCCGACAGCAAAGCCGCGGCGTTTGTCTTCAAGTGTTTCTCTCGCCGTTACGATAAGAATAGGCATTTCCGAATTTGTCAGACGTATTTCACGCGTAACCTCATAACCGTCCATGCCGGGCAGCATTATATCGCAGACCATCATGTCTACATGATTGCTTTCGATTATATCCAGTGCTTCCTTGCCGTCGCCTGCCTGCAATACGTTGTATCTGTTGCGCCGCAGAACCGCCGTCATAAGCTTTCTTAAATTTTCATCATCTTCAACCACAAGTATATTAAACATATTTTTGTACGGCTTTGTAATAGGGCAAAGCACTCCTTTTTCCAAAATATAATGTATATGTTAATTTTATAATAAAATCGGCATTTTTTCAATACTTGCAGCTTAAGTATTTACATATTATTACGTGAAATTTAATATTGTTTTAATTTTGATCCGTATCCCGATTTTTTGTCACAAAACCGTACTCATCCGCATATCCTGTAATATATTATATTTAAAGGGTGTGAACACGTTGCTGAATAACGATATATGGCTGATATTGCAGAGCTTTATGTTTTTTGTGGGAAGCGTATCGGATATGGGGACATTTCCTCCGACGCTTACGGTACAGGAAGAGGCTGAGCTTCTTAAGGAGCTTGCAAACGGGAGCGTCGATGCAAAAAGAAAGCTTGTAGAGCATAATTTGCGGCTTGTGGTACATATTGCAAAGCGCTTTGCAAATACCGACATAGATATAGACGATCTTATTTCAATAGGAACGATAGGACTTATAAAAGCAGTTGACAAATTTGATCCCACAAAACAGGCAAGAATAGCAACGTTTGCGTCCACGTGCATAGAAAATGAAATACTCATGACAATACGCGCTTCCAAAAAAGATATGGGCAATGTTTTGCTTTCGGATTGTCTTGGGTCGGATGACGAGGGAAACGAAATGGTGTACGGGGATATTCTGGGCTCGGAGGATACGGATGTTTATGAACAGATAGAATCGGAAGACGACATAAAAAAGATGTGCGAGATGATGAAAACCTGTCTTACGGATATGGAGAGAACAGTGCTTGAGCTTAGATACGGGCTTAAAGGGCACACATCCGCGAACGGCAGAGAGGGGCTTACCCAACAAACGGTTGCGGACAGACTTAATATATCCCGTTCGTATGTTTCACGAATAGAAAGCCGTGCGCTTAATAAACTGGCAAAAAAGTTCGGTTTGAAAAAATGCTGAATTACAACATCGCACAAATAAAAAATAACAACCTGTTGAAAAATGGCTTTTTTGAAGCGGAAAAACTTTTCTCTATAACGACTGAACAATAAAAATGCGGCT
>CAJLXE010000201.1 GCA_905210525.1 uncultured Clostridia bacterium
GGTTGGTGTCAATTCCGTTTTCTGAGTAAAAACCTATTCCCTGCAAATTTTTTCTCCATTGCATTGCAAGCCCGCGTGTCCGACCGTTACCCGGAATATAAGCTCCGATACTGCCTTTTACCCATTCAATCATATCACGGCGGCAGGTATCGGTCATCGGAGTTTCTCTCGGTGTGCTCATCAGCATAATGTTATCATGTACATAAGCAAACTGAGCCGCATTCAGGCATACTACTGCATTCCGTCGGCAATTAAGTCTGTACATATCGTCATCGCCGAATACAGCCGCATTTATAAACAAATTACCGTAAATTTCAGCGCCGGTAGCGTTATCGTCCGTATATACGGCGCCTATCGACCATGTACCCGTACTGTTCTGACCTATGTCGTGCATATAATTATACCTGATGCGCGTACCTATTGTACACGCTGTTCTTCCCCAGTATATTGCCGCGGCATCGTCTGTATCGAGAACAGCATCGTAAAGCTCATTATACTCTACTATGGTGTCAATACCGTCTATAAACATAAGCATATGCGGACTGCTGTGTAATTTGTTCCTACGTACAACAGTTCCCACCGATGACCACAAATTAATTGTACAGCTTCCGCAAGGTTTTTTAAGACACACATCATGTATATCATTGCCTTCGATAATCATATCACCTGAAGTAAGCGTCTTCATATTGCCTGCCCCATGAGCAAGTATTCCGTTGCTTCCCATATAATAAACATGATTATTCAAAAATCTGAGTCCGACGCATCCGCAAAAATCAACACCGTCCCCGGCGCCGCGCGATATGTCGCAGTTTTGTATAGTTATATTTTTGGAATTATTACCGCAAATAAACTTTTGCAACGAATAAGCAAACGAAAGACCGTCCATTGTAATATTTTCCGCGCCGTCAAATGTAATTACAGGTTCGTTTTTTGTAACAAGATGAATCCGGCTGTTGTTTTCCAAGCAGCAGTACAACACCTTTTTTTCATAGTCTATATAAAACTCCAGCGGGTCGCTCAATTCTTCTAACACATTATAAAAATAATAGCGTCTGTATTTGAAGCAGGGCTCCGGTTCGCATAAATAAGAAAGCGAACAATCTTTATCTTGTGCAACAACCGCATTGTGCTCCGAATCAATATTCATGACCTTGTAGACGTCATACGACCAGTTATGATACAAATATCCCGCCATCCATGCGTTTTTAACCGCATCCTCACTCCAAAAGCGTTCTATATGATCTATTACCGAATAATCCGTACATACGTTAAACGGCGTCGAACGCGGCGGCACTCCGTGAATTATGTTCGGAGCAAACAGCCACGTTTCATTGGTAGGCTTGTTTTTATATTTTTTGCCGGGCCAGCGTGCAAAATTCATAGGTTCCCCGTCTTTAAAGAGAAGCGGCGTACCATTTGTTGCCGTTTGTGAAGGCTCAGGCATCAATTCAATATATGAAGATATATCGATTTCGTGCAAATGTTCACGCGCATATGCGTCAATAATTCTGCTTTTGATATTTTCATCCGTAACTTTTACCGCTTTTGAAACATCAATACTTATTCCGCCTTCAAACAGCGGTTTTTCATTTTTATATGCACGGTACGTTATACCGGCACCCGGAACGGCAGAATCTTCAGATGTAAATATTGCGTCATTTTCCGAAAATGCATATATCCCTCCGCGAAAATATACCGTTACAGGCGTATTTCCGTCATATATCTGTTTTACTTTGCTTTTAGCGCCGACAAGAGTACGCAAGGGAGCATTTATGCTGGCCTCGGCAGAGTCGTTTCCGTCGGGTGAAACAAATAACTCTTTATTCATGTCCGTGTCCATATTGTTGTAAAAAATTCTCCCTATGTATTATATAAAACCCGCGCTTACTTTGTTCAGCGTATGGTTCCGTCCGGATGTAATCTGCGTTGCTTTGGAGCATTTCTGTTTTCTATCATTCTCTTTGCCAAAATAAAGCATATAAGCAGCACTGCGGAAGCTATCAGACCGTTTTCAAAGCCCGATTTATTTCCCGAAAGCAAGCTTTCTTTTATGCCCGAGTTTTCCACTATTCCCGGTACAACCTCCGCATATATCGATAACAGTATTCCCGATGTAAACGTCCATACAATTCTGAATGACAATGCAAACCATACAGATTTGAGTTTTACGCTCACATACGAAAGAAGCACACCCATTATGATATACGTTATATAAGTTGACGGCAAAGTGCTCGGCAATCCCTTATAAAGAGCAAATAATACCGAAGATATTATTATTGTATAATTCATATTGTAATTGCTGAGTTTATAGCCTATATATCCTCTGAAAAAAATCTCTTCAAACAGGCACATAACCAAAATATCGGCAATCCACAGCAGTTGTACCCAATTAAATACAAGTGCGCCGGTCGGTTTTACATAACCTATTGCCGCAAGAACGTTATACGCCACAAGAACTCCCAGAAACGAAAACAGCGCCCCCATCCCTATGTTTACGCGGCGTTTTGCATCACCCGAAAAGCCCACTGACGGGAAACTTTCTTTTTCAAGTCTGCCGAACAGCATCATCATTGCAAGAATACCCGAAACATTAACGACTATTCTTTGAACAATATTATATATTGCATTGTCATTTATATATGCTTCCACCGCGGCCTTCAGAGCCGTATTATCACCCGAAAGTTCCGGATGATTTTTAAGATAAATATCTGTAACCGCCGTATTGAGTATTACCGTAAATATAAACGCAAGCACTGCCATTCCGGCAAGCATGAACAACGCCGTATATAAAGGCGCCGAAGAAGTGCGTTCTCCGGTTTTACGTGAAACGGCTTCTGTTTTTTTTGGCATCGGCTGTGTATTTTTTCCGCGCTCGTTTTTCCGTTTTGATCTTTGCTTTTTACTTCCCATTGCAATCTCCGTATTTTTCAACGTTGTTGTTGACATAATCGGTATATCTGAATCTTACGCCCGATACGCTTGTAAATATTTCAGATTCCTTTACTTTTATCCAGTCGCAATCATCGTCAAGATTATCAACATAAGTATCTGCATCGAACGTTCCCAATATTTTCGTAACATAAGCGCCCTTGCAATAAGGTTTAAGCTGCCTGTATATTTCTCCCCCGCCTATTACGAATATATCCTCCGTGCTGTCCTTTATACTCTCAAAAAGTTCATCTAACGAATGTACGACAACTGCATTTTCGCACGCAAACTTCATATCTCTCGAAAGCACATAATTTGTCCGTTTTACAAGCCCTTTCGCTCCCGGCAGGGAAAGCAATGTTTTTTTGCCCATAACTACTGTTTTTCCGACAGTAAGAGCCTTGAATCTGTCTTTAAGGTCTTCCGGTATTCTTGCAAGCAAATCACCGTTTTTGCCTATTGCCCAATTTTCATCTGCGGAATATATAAGCCACATATCTTTCATATGTTAGATACCTCTCTTCATTCCGCTATGGGAATATTTTTTATCTGCGGACCCGGATTATAGTCTATGAGCT
>CAJLXE010000202.1 GCA_905210525.1 uncultured Clostridia bacterium
CATATGTGTAACGGAATATGTTTGACGTAAGCTCGGTTTTATAAAAATATTTGTTGTAATTTATTGACAAATATGCTATACTAATTATATGTTCCGTAATATATTTCGGAATAATTGCCGCAAAATCAACACGATTGATTCAGGAGGGACAAAGCATGGCAAAGACATACGAAAAAAAAGTTGACTCCGGCACTATGAGCAAAATTATTAAAGAATTGAATTTATATATCGATTCCATTAAAGAGGATATTGCTTATGAGGAGCTTGATAAAAATGTCGAAAGAGACGCAATAGTTGAACAGCTTGTTCAGTATTACACAAATAACCCAATGGACGATACCATGTCTTATGATGATTGGGTAAATGATTTCATAAACGGAAATGACCTTAAGGAAAACCGATATAAACCGCAGATAAAAGACTACCTCAGAAATATAGTTGCTATAATTTATTCCAACATATCCGAGGTTGAAGATGAAGATGACAAGGAAGACAGAATACCTGCGAGCGACTCAAAATATGTATTTTCTGAGTATATAAACATTGCGGATAATGCTGCAAATTATCGTATAAGTATAGCTCAGAACGGAAGCATTGCACATCATATAACGAATATTCCGACAACGCTGGGCAAGGCATTTAAAAACCGTGATCTTCTTATACAACGAGCGGAAGAAAAGCTTAATGCGTGCAGCAAAATGTATTTTGAAGACGCGTTGCCCGGTACAGGCAGAAAAACATTTGCCAAGGAGCTTTACACAAAGATAAATTCGGATTACAATTATTCCGCATGGATACGTCTTGACGGTGATTTGCGTCAGAGTATGCTCGATTCCATGACAATATATCCTGCAACGGGAGATACCGAAACAAGATATGCCCAGATAGTGGCGTTTCTCAAATCGAAAAAGCGCAGAATACTCTTTGTTATAGACAATACGTACGGCAATTCCGTTACGGAAGACGAGTTAAAATTCATAGACCAGATAAGATGTGACGTAATATTTATAAACGATCCTCATATCAGCGGTGTTGAACAATTCAATGTAAACATGCTCTCTTTGGATCAGTGCATAGATGTATTTTATGAATACTATGCACTTGATAAGGCGCACAAATTCATCGATATCGTTGAAGAATATGTTGAGCTTTCCGGCAGAAACGTATATCTCATAAAATTGCTCGCAAAAGCGGCAAAAGGCTCAAACCTTGCGGAGTTCCTGCACAGGATACGTAACGACGGCTTTGTTTATAACGATCTTACCGGAATGGACGAAAAAAGCGCATCAATATTGACGGCAAGAAACATAATAAAGCTGATGAAAATTTCAAATGTTTCCGACTCTCAGTATGATATATTGAAATATTTCGCTGTAATGCCGGATATTGATATTCCGAGCGATATAGTAGAAGCGCTTCAGATAAATCCCGAAGATATAAATACTCTGGTAAATCTGGGATTGGTGGATTGCGCAGAAAAACCCAATTACGGAACAATATATTATATACATCCGCTTATGCGCACGGCACTGAATATGCAATTTGACATAAAACCCAAAGACTGCCGCAAGCTTATTACGCTTATAATAAACGGAGGATATATAAAGACAGAGGATACGTTCTCCAAATTCATGACAAAGCTGAAAATTGCGGACGGCGTATTGTCCGTATTTGCAAAACAGAGATTTGAGGAAAAAGGCGAATTGTTCAATGCTGTGGGATGCTGGTTCTATAATTGCAGCGAATATGAAAAAGCGCTTGAACTTTGCAATAAGGCGGTTAATATACGTGAAAAAATACCTGTGGTAAATCACCCTGCAACAGCAATAGTATATGACAACATTTCAAGGGTATATAATGCGGTTGAGGATTTTGACAACGCTATAAATTACGGAGAAAAGGCACTGTATATATATGAACAGTACGGGGACGCATATGAAGATAAGATTGCGGGAATATGCATGAATCTCGGTGACGCGTATAACGGCAAAGACGAACATTCAAAGGCGGTTGAATACTATAACAGAGCGCTTGAAATAAGAGAAAAAACGCCTATGACGTTGACTCTTGCCGATGTGTACAGTAAGCTGGGTGCGGTTCATAACGAAATGCACAATCCTGAGCTGGCCATAGACTTCTATAACAAGGCGATGAAAATAAAAGAAAAACTGCTCGGTACAGACAGTCCCGTTACCGCAATGACGTATAACAGTCTTGCACTTATATACAAAGAGCAGGGAGACTTCGATAAATCTCTTGATTATAATAACAAGACATTAAAAATAAGAGAACGCGTTCTCGGAACGGAGCATCCGCTTACTGCAAGAACCTACAATCACCTCGGAAGAATATATCTGAATAAAGGCGATTATGCAAAAGCGCTTGATTATTACGTAAAAGCATACAAGATAGTAAAGCATATTTACGGCGATGCGCATCCGAAAACACGTCTTATCAAAGATAATCTTGAAGCAACTTACAGACGTTCGTTTGAAAAATGGCTCGGCGAACAGATGAAAGACAAGGATTAATGCGGCAATACATTAAATAAAATCTATTGTCGGTTTATGCTGTTTCAAAATGCGGCGACATTAAAAGTGTTTGCCGCATTTTTGTCAGTTAAACCAAAACGGATTTTCGACATTCAAACAATTTGACAAAACGGAAATTTAATGCTATAATAACATATATCTCCGAGAAACGGGAATATATTTTGTGCTTGAAGCATAAAATATATTATGAAATTCAAATATAACGTACGGTTATTATTTTATGGGGGCGTACAGGCTTTCGACGGGGATGACGAAATCAGAATAAGCGAGTCGTAGCTCCGTTCTACGTTAAAAACGGAAACTTAAAAAATAAACGACAAAAATTCTTTTGAATTAGTAGCTGCGTAAGCACTACCATCCGTTCCGCTTTCCTGCAAAGCGGAATACGGGTGCCGACTAAGCAGGGAACCTCACAGCCAAAGTTTTGAGGCTGTGTGTGATTATGAAACTACTGAAATACGATCCTGCTCTATGGGAGCGTACGTAGGGAATTTAAAACATAGGCTATATTCGTAGAAAGTTTTGACAACGTATCTTCGGACACGGGTTCGATTCCCGCCGCCTCCACCAGTGGGCAGTGCCCGCACCCAATTTCAGATGAGGTGCGGTGCAACGCCGATTTTTACAACACGATGTGAAAGTTCAAATTTGACTTCAAATACTCCACCGGCGGGCAGTGTCCGCGTCCCATTTCGGATGAGGTGCGGTGCAACGCCGATTTTTACAATACGATGTGAAAGTCCGAATTTGACTTTAAATACTTCATCGGAACCGAATCCTGTCACATAAGAGGCAGGATTTTCTAAGTAAATAATTAAAGCTTAAGAACAGATAACGCTTTATCGGATGTGACTGTTTTATCTTTTCACAATTCTCGATACTCCCCGAATTAAGATGCTTGGCTTTATTGGGTTCGGCTTATTTTTTTTTCTGTTTTATAAGTTTTTGAATTG
>CAJLXE010000203.1 GCA_905210525.1 uncultured Clostridia bacterium
GAAGGCATTGAAAAACAAGGAATAATTTCCGCTTCAAGTACATAGTTTTTTACAAAACATTGAAAGGTGAGAAAACTATGGAATTATCAAAATTTATACGGAAACGAAATACATCAAAAGAAAGCAATGACGAAAAACCCGATTATGCGAAGTATGCGTTGACTATACTTAAAGCATCGATGTTTGCGGTTCTGCTTACGGTAGTATTGTTTTTGCTTGCGTCTCTGGTGTTGTTGCTTACCGGTGTGGATGATGAGGTGGTACCTATTGTTGTTCAGGTGGTGCGAATAGTGAGTATAGGGTTTGCCGGTATTATATGCGGAAGAAACGCACCTCGAATGGGATGGCTTGCAGGAATAATAGCAGGAATTGTTTATGTGATATTTACAGTACTTGTAGGTCTTTTGTTTTATGATTCTTTTGCGTTTGACAATATATTGCTTATGGATGTTATTGTGGGGGCAATAGCAGGGTTTATTTCCGGAGTAATAGGAATAAATACAAAAAAGCGATAATATCGGAATAAAAATATAAAGGCAGAATATATTCAAGCTTTGAAGCTGTATATTCCGCCTTTTTGTTATATGGCAAAATTGCCGTCTTTAAATATCTGCACCTTATTGCCGTTTTGCTCCGTTCCGATAATGGAGAGGTCCCTTGTTCCTATCATGAAATCTTCGTGAGTTATGGAGTAATTCAAGCCCTTTTCGTCAAGTTCTTCACGAGTCATACTGCTTCCGTTTTTAATGCAGGGATATGCTTCTCCGAATGCCATATGGCATGACGCATTTTCATCAAAAAGCGTATTGTAAAACAATAAATTCATATCCGATATCGGAGAATCAAACGGTACAAGAGCTATTTCACCGAAATACGAAGCTCCTTCGTCTATTCTTATTGCCTTTTGCAGTGTTTCGTTGCCAGAGTCAGCAACAGCATGTATAATTTTTCCGTTCTGTACTGTAAATTTTATACCGTCCACTATAACTCCGTCTATGCAGAGAGGTTTTGAAGCTACTATGTTTCCGTTGACGCCGTTTTTTTTAGGCGCTGTAAATATTTCTTCGGTAGGCATATTTGCAACAAAATTTATGCCGTCCTTTGTTGTTTCCGCACCGCCCAGCCACATATGATTTTCGGGAAGCTCACATATAAAATCGGTTCCTATGCTGTTTTTATATTCAAGAAATTTGAAATTATAAGCATTGAGTTTGTCGCATAATTTTGCATTATTTACTATATGTTCTCTCCAGAGTCTTACTGAATTGCCGTCTCCGGTTATGCGCACTGTTTTGAATATTGCCTCCCAAAGAGCGTCATCAGCTTCGTTTGCGGATAATTCGGGAAAGACCTTTGTTGACCATGATGGTATCGGTATGGAACCTATACACCACTGAAATTCGTTTGACATTTGAGCTGCGTAAAACTTTTTCAGCGCATTGCCGCGCGCTTTTGAGCTGCGTGAAATTTTGTCCGAATCTATACCGCGCAAAGCTTCGGGATCAGCAGCATATATATTAAGCACGGCTGCTTTGTTGTCTGCTATATAATTGAATTTCTCGGTTTCCCATTGCGGAAATGAATCAAATACGGAATCATCCGCGTAGGTATAACGAAGACGGCTTAGAACATCATCGCTCCATACAGTCACAATATCTTTGCAGCCTGCTTTATATGCTTCCTCTGCGCAAAGTCTTGCAAAATCCGTACATTCAACGGGCGTGCGTATACAAACGGTTTGACCTTTTTGTACATTCAAGCCTACTTTTACGAGCAGTTCGGCATATTCCTGTATTTTTTGATTTTTATTTGTTACCATCGGTTTTCTCCTTTGATATATTTTGATTATTTTGTGATTTACAGAATATTTTTTACGCTTTCGGCAAATTTAATCATATCATTTTGGTATTCAATAACAAGCTCGCGCCTGTAAATAATTGCGGCAGGATGATAAAACGGCATAAGTTTGAAATTGAGAGAATACCGGCTGTTTTGATAGTCGGATATTGTTCCGTGAACGGCTGAAATCTTAAGCTTTTTGTCGCCTGTAACCGAAAATAAAGGTGTATTTCCGAGCGTGACGACAAGCTTTGGATTTATTACGGAAAGCTCTTTGAGAAGCCATTCGCGATAAGATATTATTTCATCAGTTGTCGGGGTACGGTTTGACGCGCGGTTTGTTTTTGGATTTATTTTTACAGGTCGGAATTTTACGGCATTTGTAATGTATATATCATTTCTGTTGATGTGTGCTGTATCAAGAAAGGCTGATAAATTTTTGCCTGCTTTACCTACGAACGGATGTCCTGACGCTTCCTCATCAGCTCCGGGGGCCTCGCCTATAAATACTATGCCGGAATATTCATTGCCTTCTCCGAAAACATACTTTTTGTCACCGTGAATTGATGAATATATTCTGTCGATTTCATTTTTTTCTTTTGTTTTACCTGCATTGCAGTTTAAATTTTTGTCCATTGGAGTCCCTTTCCGATAATTTTGCTCAGCAACGTTATTTTTCTGCATAAAATGTTTATATCGGAATTATAAATTAATATACAAAAAAAGTCAATAACAAAAAGGAAGCTTTTGCCCATGCGAAAGCCATGGTTATAAAAATGAAAAATATAATAGGAATATGTGGGTTTGAAAAAAACGGTTACATAGGCTCTCCAAAGCGTTATGTGGAGTGCATATATAAAACGGGCGGTATTCCGTTGGTTTTATACGACAATGTTTTACTTGCCGAAGAATACATAGATATTGCGGACGGAATAGTATTTGTGGGAGGCGGAGATATAGCAGCGCAGTACTTTTTCCAAACGCAGGATGTCAATACAAGAGATATAGACATGGAAAGAGACGCTTTTGAGCTTATGATATGCAGACTCGCATACAGAAACAAAAAGCCGATATTGGGTATATGCAGAGGCTGTCAGGTAATAAATGTTGCACTTGGCGGAGATCTGATTCAGCATATACCCGATCATATGTTCAATACGGAAGAAGACAAACATGAAATAACGCTTTCCGAAGACAGTGTGCTTTACCGTATTTTCGGAGAGAACAGAATTAAAGTAAATTCTTATCATCACCAGTCGTGCGGAATACTCGCAAAAGGCCTTAGAGTTACGGCGGTAAGCGCAGACGGAATTATAGAAGCGTTTGAATGTGACCATACATACATAAATGCGGTGCAGTTTCACCCTGAGCGCAGCACGGAATATAACAGCCGATTTCTTGAATTGTTTAAGCATTTCGTAAACGCGTGCGGTTCCGCAAAAAATATTTAATATAAATTGTGCTGCACAATTAAATAAACAGACCTGAAATCTGTTGATACGTCGGATGAATATTACTTAATATTTTCGCGCATTTTATATTATAATTCGGAATCTTGAAAAATATTTTGAACATGTATGTGATAAAATGATGTGAACCAAAAAAGAAGAAATTCCAACCAAGATATG
>CAJLXE010000204.1 GCA_905210525.1 uncultured Clostridia bacterium
GTTTCTTCGGATTATTACGTCCAAAGATTCATCATTATATATTGGCAAAAATTAAATTCAACAGGCAAAAATCCGAAACTCATTACAATAATGAAATTTCGGATTTTTTACAATATATTTATTTAATACTAAACACTAAACCGCAAATTTAATGCCAATTTGTCCTGACGACCATCTACGAAGGCTGAGTGGTAACCGCAATATCCGCATCATAAACTGCCAAAGGTTTTCATTCTATTATTTTTGATGTATTGCCTCAAAATAATTCTTGTATGGTATATCTTTTCAGTTTTCTGCGTATTTTTACAGAAACACACCTTGTAATCAAAAAACGCAAATTTAATGCCAATCTGCCTTGACGACCATCGGCGAGGCAGATTGGTAACCGCAATAGCATAACATAAACCGCAATGCTTGCGGTTTATGTGTACAGTTTTAGGGGGTCAAGGGGGGGCTTTTGTAAAAGCCCCCCCTTGAAAAAACTCTGCTTAAAAAGATCCTTTTGTTGCGTTGGTTTCGCAATAAATGCATCTGTAAACGCGTTTTTCTGGATCGGCAAGTTTAAAAATATGCGGCAATTCCTGTTCCGTTGTTGTAATGCATCTTGGGTTTTTGCAGAAAATAACGTTAGTAAGAGTCTGAGGAAGGTTTATTTTTTTCTTTTCCACTCTTTTTCCGTCGCGTATAACATTTATGGTTGCGTCCGGATCCACATATCCCAGAATATCCATGTCAATATCTATTGCGGCGTCTATTTTTATTATATCCTTTTTACCCATTTTAGAGCTATTTACATTTTTTATGATTGCAACGGAGCAATCGAGTTTGTCCAGTCCGAGAAGATGATACAATTCCATACCTCTGCCGGCGACTATATGGTCTATTACTATTCCGTTTTTTATCGAATCAATATTCATTTTCGGTATTCCTCTTGTAAATTATATAAAAGCATCAGACATTTATTCCGAGCAATTTCAGTATCAACGCCATACGCATATATTTTCCGTTAAGAACCTGTTTGAAATAGCACGCGCGCGGATCATTATCTATTGCAACGGCAATTTCATTGACCCTCGGCAAAGGATGCAGTATTGAAAGCGTATCCTTCGCGTTTGCAAGCTTATCCGGAGTAAGAATATAGCTGTCTTTAAGACGCAGATAATCCTCTTCGTTGAAGAAACGTTCTCTTTGCACCCTTGTCATGTAAAGCACGTCAAGCTCCGGCATTATCCCCGCAAGATCCGCCGTGACGGTATATGCAATATTATTTTTTCGGATAATATCATTCTCAACATATTCCGGAAGCTTCAATTCTTCAGGCGATATCAACACAAAATGTATGCCCGAATATCTCGAAAGCGCCGCAATAAGAGAATGTACCGTGCGTCCGAACTTAAGATCTCCGCACAATCCTACCGTCATATTATCCAGACGTCCCTTTTCCCTGTATATGGTCAATATATCGGCAAGCGTCTGAGTCGGATGATTATGTCCGCCGTCGCCCGCGTTTATTACCGGAACGGAAGCATTCATTGCCGCAACAAGAGGCGCGCCTTCTTTACTGTGACGCATTGCAATAATGTCCGCATAACAGGATATAACCTTTGCCGTATCGGCAACGCTTTCCCCCTTTGCCGCCGAGGAAGACGACGCCCCCGCAACCGAAAGAACATTGCCGCCCAATTCGTACATTGCCGCCTCAAAGCTCAGTCTTGTACGCGTTGACGGTTCAAAAAACAGAGTCGCAAGCTTCTTGCCTTTACAAGCTTCCGAATATTTTTGCGGATTTTCTATTATATCAAGAGCAACCGATATAAGCTGCCAAAGTTCTTCAACCGATAAGTCAAGTATATCAATAAGGCTTCTCATAATCATTTTCCTATCCACGATTCATCCGAAGGGTTATCTCTGAAAGCAATGAGTCTTTTTACATCCTCAGGCTTTATGTACCCCGTCTGTGCGGCAACATTCGCTATGCAGTCAAAATTTGTAAGGCTTATGTTTTTTACATTCGCCTGCTCCAGCCGCTCCAATCCTTTTTTCATGCCGTATGTGAATATCGACGCTATACCGAGAACCTCGGCCCCGGCTTCTCTGAGCGCGTCAACAACCTCAATAACACTGCCGCCTGTCGATATAAGATCCTCTATTACAACAACCTTCTGACCTTTTTCAAGCTTGCCTTCTATTCTGTTCTGTCTGCCGTGATCCTTCGCGCCCGAACGCACATATCCCATAGGCATACCGAGTATGTGAGCCGTTATTGCCGCGTGCGCAATACCTGCGGTTGACGTTCCCATGAGTACCTGTGCTTCCGGATAATTCGCTTTAATTACATCCGCAAGACTGTTTTCCACATCATTTCTTACTTCCGGCGCCGTAAGCGTAAGTCTGTTATCGCAATACACCGGACTCTTTATTCCGCTTGCCCATGTAAAAGGCTCATCAGGTCTGAAAAATACAGCCTTTATTTTCAAAAGATCGTTCGCTATAAGTATTTCCGTTTCGTTCATTCTGTTAAACCATGACTTCCGATTCTGCAAAAGTCCCTTTCACATTATTTAATTGCAATATTAATCCACAAATTCTTCAACGCATCTGTTATATGCCGCAACCGGATCTTCGGCTGCCGTTATAGGTCTGCCTACAACTATATAATCCGAACCTATTGCTTTCGCCTCTGCCGGAGTCATTACTCTTACCTGATCGCCTTTGGCTCCGTCCGCAAAACGCACACCCGGCGTTACCGTAATAAATTCCGCCGAGCACGCCTTATGCACTTTTCCCGCTTCCAACGGCGAACACACAACGCCGTCAAGCCCCGCTTTCTTTGCATTGAGCGCATAATGCATAACAACCTCGTCAATCGGTCTGTCTATGAGAAGCTCTGTCTTCATTCTTTCTTCGCTTGTAGAAGTAAGCTGGGTTACCGCTATCAACAAAGGCCTTGTGCCGTCCGCGCGAACAAGCCCCTCCACAGCCGCCTCCATCATCGAAATCGTTCCCGAAGCATGAACATTGCACATATCAACATCAAGACGCGAAAGCACAGCCATTGCTTTCCTTACTGTATTGGGAATGTCGTGCAGTTTAAGGTCAAGAAATATTTTATGCCCCCTTGCCTTTATTTCACGGACTATATCCGGACCTTCCGCATAGTAAAGCTCCATGCCTATTTTAACAAACGGCTTTTTGTCTTCAAATTTGTCAAGAAAATCCAATACTTCCTTTTTGCCCGCAAAATCGCAGGCTACTATAACATCCTTGCCCATCAGTGCGCTCCTCCCGTTATATCGCTTAAATTATGTATATTGTATTTTTTCATTACATCCGGCAATTCATTTACTATGTCGCGGCACACGTACGGATCCACAAGATTCTGTGCGCCTATCTCAACCGCCGTGGCTCCCGCAAGCATCATTTCTATAACGTCCT
>CAJLXE010000205.1 GCA_905210525.1 uncultured Clostridia bacterium
CGGAATATATGATAAAAACCACTGCTCCGTCAAGAAAAAGAGATATTATATGCATCAGTGCCGCATCATGAGAATACGTTTTAAGAAAGTTATCCATTTTTTTAACTACGGATTTTTTTACATCCTCATTGACATTCTTGAAAACAACCGTATTGCACGGTGTTTTTGAATCACCGCCGTAAATATAAACACTTGTTCTGTCAATGCCGTATTCGGCGCATATTTTCTCCAGTTTTTCCTTGATCGTATTGTGCATTATCCTCTTTATGCCGAAAACACGCATAAAGCACATTTTATTTATTCTGAACCATAACGTTACTGCCAGCCATATAATCGCAAAAGCAATGATCAGAACAATTATTGCGCCGTCACTTAGCAGTTGCCTCAGCAGCAAAAGCAGAACAACTGACGTCATAATATATTCCGTAATATATATATTGCAGTTAAAAATCATTCTTATGCGAAACAGCGCCGCAATATTTATGACCGCATTTACAACAGCGGCAGCAACAGCAAGCATTGTCAACACCTTCCAGATGTATTCCATTTGTATGTACCGTCCGTAAATTCTATTCCGTGAGCATTACAATTTCACGTAAGTGTTCACCGCAAACGCCACTTCCGTAGTCAGGCAGTCAAGCGCCTTTAATTTGTCCGCACCGCTTTTAGGCGTTTTCCAGAAATACGGCGTCATTGCAAAAAGATTCATTATATCATCCATACCCTTTATATCCGCCGTATATTCTATGCGTTCCGAAGAAATAAGTCTGAATCCTTCCATATCGGGTAACGTTTCGTCATTCTCATAAGGATTTTCATAAAGTAAACCTTTCAATCCGAACAAATGCCGTCTTGCCGGCGTTACAAATACAAATTTCCCGTCCGTATTGAGTATGCGCGCAAATTCGGCTGCATCATATGCACAAAAACAGCAAAATACCGCATCTGCTGTACAATCCGCAATCGGAAGCTCATGCAGATTTGCTACGCAATAATCGGAAGCTTTATCACGCTTTGAAGCCACTGTAAGCGCAAATTTGGATATGTCGAATCCCATTACATATGCTCCCGAACAGCCGAGTTTTGACGTATAGTACCCCTCTCCGCAACCTATATCGGCTATTACCGAAGGCTTATACAAATTGCATATTTCAGTCAGCTTATCGGCAAGAGGCGAATAATACCCCTTAAGCAAAAAATCACGTCTTGCCCTCACCATATCTTTATTGTCGCCCGGAACGGTATCTTTTTTATGCGGAGGCAACAAATTTACATATCCCGACGACGCAATATCATACGAATGCCCATGTTCGCATTTGAGCGTATTCTGCTCCGTATGCATATTGCCGCCGCACACGGGACATATGAGATATCTGAATTTATTCGGATTCATCAGAGAAAAACTTCCTTGCCTGTTCTTGCGGATTCATATATTGCCAAAATAATATTGACCGTATTCATAGCTTCTCTTCCCGTTATCATAGGTTCTCTGTCTTCTGTAACGGCCCTTGCCATATCTTCAATTTGTATCGAATGAGGCGTACATTCGTCATAGGAACAGTTTGTACCCGCAAATGCGTCTTTTATGTGCGGTTCGGACGGAGTACCGTTTTTGAACTTCCATGAATATATCATATTGTCGCCGAAAAGAACAGAGCCGTCTCTGCCGCCTATGGAGAACACTGTTTCAAGTCCCGGATATACGGAAGTAGTACATTCTATGGTGCCTATTGCACCGTTTTTGTATTCAACCGTAATTACAGCCGTATCTTCAACCTCTGTTTTCCATACAAGCCTTTTGCAATCCGCCTTTACGCTTTTCACACCGCCCATAAGCCAAGCTATCATATCCACACCGTGCACGCCCTGATTCATCAGTGCGCCGCCGCCGTCAAGCTCCCATGTTCCGCGCCACTCTCCGCTGTCATAGTATTCCTGGTCGCGGTAGAAATAAAGACGCGCGCTTCCTATTGTAATTTTGCCGAAAGCACCGCTTTCTATCGCTTTTTTCGTTTCCTGCGCCGCCTGATAGGTTCGTCTTTGGAATATTGCGCCGAGTTTTACTCCGTTTTGTTCGCAAGCGTTTATCATTTCAAACATATGCTCCTTTTTTACATCAAGGGGCTTCTCACAGAGTACATTAACTTTATGTTTTGCCGCAGTTATGGCGATTTCATGATGCACACCGCTCGGAGCGCACACACAGCAAACGTCCGGCTTCTCGTCCTCAAACATTTTGTCGGCGTTTGTGTACCATTTATTCAGCCCATGCGAAAGTGCAAATGCTTTCGCTTTTTCTTCGTTAATATCGCATACCGCGACAAGCTCGGCTGACGGAGCCGCATTTATGCCGTCTGCATGAAACGGAGCAATTCTGCCGCAACCGACTATTGCAAATCTTACTTTATTTTCCATAACAAGTAATTGAATTTTACCTTTCCTTTTGCTTTATTTGATGCCATTTATTATCGATTATTTTATTTGCCGCTGTCAATGCTTTTGTCAAACACAAAAAATCTGCTTCCGACAAAATTTACAAGCATAGCTGCCGCGGTTGACGGTATTTTTGCTATATATTCATTCCAGCCTGCATTTTTAACGAGCAACGTAATTATGAGCGTCGATATTCCCAGCGAAATCAGGTTTACAATAACAAATTTCACTGTTTCCGCCACGGTTACTTTGCTCTTTGATTTAAACGTAAAAAATTTGTTTCCTACATAACTGCAAACAACTCCGCACGCATATGCTGTCGGCTGGCTTACAATAACCGGTATACCTATAAGCGTATTCATTATAAAAAATACAAACCAGTCTACCGCTGTATTGAAAACGCCTACAAAAGCAAATTTTATAAGCCTTATGTATTCGTTTTTATCCTTAAAATTAAATTTCATATAAAATCTCCTTATCTTTGGTCGGGATTCTGTTATACATACCAATATTATAAAATGCGAACGATTTTTCCGCTGCCCATTTTATATGCGTGCACGCTTGTATACGGAATATCAAACGAACGCCTTTTATTAGTCCAGTTTCCGCCGCAAATTATGCTGTAAAGTATATTTATGACGCCGGAATGAGTGAATACCATTACGTTTGATTCTACGGTTTCATTAATAACGCTTTCCTCGAGAACCGAAAACTCCCGCTTTATTCTTTCATAAAATTCAGTCGGGCTTTCTCCTCCGGGATATCTTTGATCAGGTTCGAGTGCCGACCAGTACATCCCCGGATATCTTCGCTGAGCTTCTCTGTTGAGCATACCCGCAAGCTTGCCGTTGTTTGTTTCGCGCCATCCCTTTGATTTTATAATCGGGATTCCGAGCATTTGCGCACACGGAACGGCAGTCTGAAATGCACGGGGAAGGTCGGAGCTTATTACGGTTTTTATATTCATATCTGCGGCCCGGTTCTTTATTTTA
>CAJLXE010000206.1 GCA_905210525.1 uncultured Clostridia bacterium
CCTCGCGGAGAATCCTGTCCCATAGGAACAAGATAAATGTTTTGCTGATTCATGAGTTTACCTATGTTCTGACCGTTTGCGCCCATTGCGTCATTGCTTGATACGGCTATTATTATAGGTCCTCCGTTTCTGAGCTGTGCTTTTACAGCCATAAGAACGGGCGTATCGGTTATTCCGTTTGCGAGTTTTGCCAGAGAGTTGCCTGTACACGGTGCAACTACAATGGCGTCAAGTAATTTTTTGGGACCTATCGGTTCGGCGTCATATATTGTTGCGATAGGCTCTCTGCCTGTTGCGGAATATACCATATTATAAAAATCGTGAGCCTTTACAAAGCGGGTATCGTAGCTGTTCACGGCAAACGAAAATATAGGGAATATCTGTGCGCCAAGCTCACACAGCTTAACCATTTGCTCGTACGCGGATATGATTGTACAGAACGAGCCTGTAAAAGCAAATCCGATACGTTTGTTTTTGAGATCCATGTTTGTTTTTATTTCCTTTCTTAGGGTGATTTTGTAATGCCTGTGTTATATATTCATGCGCCGTGGCGTTCTATTATTGACGATATTATTTTGTACATATTTTCGCCGGCACTTTGAGGCGCATATACGTCGGGCAGAGACAAGTACAATTTTGCATTGATTTTGTTTTTCTTTGCAAAATCAAAATCGCATCCGCCCGGACGGGACGCGAGATCTATAATCATACATTGTTTTTTTGCTTTTTCCAATGCGTACTTGTCAAGTACAAGAGCAGGGCAGGTGTTGAACACTATGTCCTGTTCAGACATAACATCGGCAACGTTTTCAATCCTGACTGTTCTGCAACCGGCGTATTCTGCGTCATACAGGTCAGATTGTTTTCTTGCCGATACAGTGACGTCGCATCCGAATCCTTTAAGCAGCTTGACGAGACATTTTGCGATGCAGCCGTATCCGCAGACAAGAGCGTGCTGTCCCCACATTGTATAACGCGTATTTTCCATGGCTATTGATACGGCGGCTTCCGCGGTGGGAATTGCGTTCAGTATTTTGAAACGTTTGTCTTCGTTTATGTCGATATATTCAAAGCCTATTCTTGAGGCGATGTCCGCAAAGGCACCGTCGGCTTTTCCGAGAATTATAAGGTTTGTACTGTTTAATTTGGGTGAAATATCCGCGAGCGAAAGTTCTGTACCTTTTATTTTTCCGGATGCATCCTTATAAGGAATCGGGAATATTATAATGTCACCGGGAGAAATGCTGAAAGAATCTTCTTTTCTGTTAACCGCGGTTACATTGTAACCGTCATTTGTAAGCATATCATATA
Organism: uncultured Clostridia bacterium; assembly: GCA_905210525.1. Classification (GTDB taxonomy): domain Bacteria; phylum Bacillota; class Clostridia; order HGM11327; family HGM11327; genus SIG351. The sequence continues at coordinate 1,312 of CAJLXE010000206.1, forward strand.
CTATGGCGGTTCGGTTGTCATATCCTATTACGGTGATATTCCTGTTTACCACAAATTGCTCTCCTTTCATAGGTGTTACTGCATTATATGAGTATCCTTTTTGATAAGTTAATATAATTTGAGCGTCAGGCAGAATATTTTAAAAAACAGCGTACCGCAAATTTTGATTGATGCGGTACGCTGTTGACGAAATATTGATATTGAGTTGTAATGCCGGAGCATTGATTTTATCAGCGCGGCTGTTTTGTAAAGCCGTTAAAGCGGTTGGTCAGCTCCTGTATTTTTATATTCAGTTGATTGATTTGTGTATCGTGCTGTTTTACAGAGTCACGGCACACTGTTATATATTTGTATTGCCTTTCCGAATTTTCAAGCATTTTGTGTATGCCGTCAAGACTTGCTTTCAATTGGGCAAGCTGTTCCTTCAAGGCGTCTATTTCGGATGTGTTGTTTTGTAATTCGGTTATGTATTTGGAATTTATTATGCTTCCGTTTGCCATATTGTCCTCCGCATTGTTGGTTATTTCTTTTATTTCAAAAACGCCGCTGTTTTGTCTGGGCGTATCGAGCGTTGCAAGAATCGATGACTGCATACCGTCACGGTCGGTGTCTGTAATTATTTCTATATTGCCGTTAAAATATGACATTGAAATATCCGTATAGTCACGCGGCAGCGCGGGATGCTGAATTTGCTGCCATTTTCCGGAAGTTTCAAGATAAAGAAGCTCTTTATCATCGTATTTTACAAGCAAGGCGAACTTGCCGGCAGAGCATGGACAGGAATCTATATATTCCGTTGAGGGATCCATGTTTTTTGGACAGCTTCGTATCCATGAATTTCCCTGAGTTCTGTAATGATGTATGGTAAAATTTTTTTCGCATTTTACTATAAGTATATGAAGTATGCCGTCTTGTTCCGTTATGGAAAGATGTCTGAGAGCTTTTTTTGATATTCCCGAAGCTATTGATTTGCTTACAGGCAGACCGTCGGCAAGTCTGAAATAAACTATTTGTCCGTCGGTGTTCAGGAGTACGCCGTGTACGGTACCCGACATATCCGTTACAGCGTCAAAAAGAGATATATTGTCGGCGACGATAACACCCGAGCAATCGAGCATATTATCTTCATTGACTTTTATTTGTATGGGGGCAGAACAATATTTTTCAAGTATAAGTTCACGTTTCAATGTGCTTATCTCCCGTATAATATATTTACATTAAATTGTATGGCATCACGCAATGATTTATGACGGCATAAAAAAATATCGAACAATAAGTTCGATATTTCATATGTATGATTATGTTGAAATTACAGCGCTTTTAAGAAGCCTGCAAGTCTTGATGCAATCAGTTCGTTTCCCGCATCGCTTGGATGAAGACCGTCCGGACAAAACAGTTGTTTGTTTTTTTCGTTTATGGGATGTATTCCCGCTACTGAATAAAGGTCAAGCACCGGAATCGAATAAAATGCTGCGACTTCTTTTATTATATTGCAGTAATCAAGGAGAGTGGCATCATATCTTGACGGATGAATTCTGTTGAGATCGGGAGAGGCAGATCTTTGAATAGGCGTCATAACAACGATTGTTGCAGTGGGATACTTATTCATCAATCCGTCCATAAGAAGGTGGCACGCGCCGTAAAATGTATCGGGTGTTCTGTCTTCCATTGTTCCGAGAGGTGCATCTCCGTGACCGAAGTCGTTTGTACCGCCGAATATTACTACTATATCCGCATCGTCGTCCATTTTATAAAAACGGTCCACAAACGCAAATTCTTTACCTTCGGTAAGGTAATAACTTTGTCTTGCTATTCTTGAGCCGCAGATTCCGTAATTACGTACTTCGGCAAGGTTTTCTTTTCTTTTGAGTACATTAAGATAAAGGTTTTCTTTGCATGACGGGCCGACACATTCTGTTATGCTGTCGCCTAAAAAATTTATTTTTTTCCCTTCAAGTTGCATGTTGTCCTGATTCCTTTCGGTAAATTATAGTAATATAATTATACTCTGCGAAATATTTTTTGTCAACATATTTATTATTCATAAATTGTGCCTTATTGTTGAATTGTCAATGATGGGTGACACTTTTTTAATAAAAAAAGCTGAGCTCA
>CAJLXE010000207.1 GCA_905210525.1 uncultured Clostridia bacterium
TAAACACAACTGTGCAGTCTTTTTGTGTTTATTTTCACAACGTTATAAAATTGCTTGCTTAAAGCGTGAATTTGCGCAATTTTATAACGCTTAGGCGATTGCGCAAACGCTTTAGCGTTTGGAGCAAGCAATTTTCGTTATAATAAAATCCTTTTATTAAATTTCAAGGAAAATTTTGTTGAAACATAAATCATTTTTATTGTTTTTCAAGGTAGATTTATGTTATAATATATATACAGTAATTACGACAAATTTATGATAGGGGTGTATGGCATATGCCTGAAGACATATTTCAAACCGAAGATAACCACAGAAGACTTTCAATGAAGATTAAAAAAGACATATTTTACGAAATGTCTGTGTTTTCGTCCTCGTCCGGCAGTAATTTTTTATTTGCGTTATATATGATTCTTACGGTTGTTACCGGTATTTTTTCGTTTGTACTCTTGCTTTTCAGCGGAATGGCGAATATTATTATGTTCATATTTGCGATAGCGTGCGGACTTTTATGCGCTTTATTTTATTTTATGGCGCAAAGGGTAAAAATAGAATACGATTATACGCTTACAAATTCCACTTTGGATATAGCCAAAATAATGAACGGCAAAAACCGAAAGAAGCTTGTGTCTGTCGAGGTTTCGTCTATTATTGATATGCAGCCCATTACGGCGGATAACTTTCAGAAGCTGTTTAATGACAATTCTGTTCGCAAGGTGAATATGTTTCTTAACAAGGGAACGCATTTATATTATATGCTTATAGTAAAAGACGGCAAAAAGGTTGCCATAGTGTTTGAGCCGGATCAACAGCTTATAGAATACATGAAGCTCTTCAATCCCGAAAATATTATTGCGTAAAGGCGGTAGACATGAATTCTGATTATTTTGATAACTCTGCGACAACAGAACCGTGCGATTATGCCGTATCGGCAATGCTTGACGCGACAAAAAATTTCGGCAATCCGTCCTCGCTGCACAAACTGGGAATATCGGCGGAAAACATATTAAAGGACGCGCGGAAAACACTTGCACAGTCATTGCGCGCGGAGGATAAATGCTTTTATTTTACATCGTGCGGAACCGAATCAAACAATACGGCTATAATAGGTACCGCATACAGAAAAAAGAGCATAGGTACGCATATTATAACAACAAAAACGGAGCATCCTTCCGTTCTGAATGCGTTTAAATTTCTTGAATCGCAAGGCTGGAGCGCCACTTATCTTGATGTCGATAAAAACGGAATCGTTGATATCGATATGCTGAAGCGTTCGATTACAAGCAAGACCGTTCTTGTGAGCATGGCTCATGTAAATAATGAAATAGGTACAGTTCAGCCGATTGAACAGGTTGGCAAAATAATAAAGCAGTGCAATCCGAGATGCCATTTTCATGTTGATTGCGTGCAGTCATATATGAAGATTCCGATTGATCTGAAAACGGCAAATGTTTCGTTGGCGTCTTTCAGTGCGCATAAAATACACGGCTTCAAAGGATGCGGGGCACTTTATGTTGCTCCCGGAATAAATATAGATAACATTATTTACGGCGGAGGTCAGGAACGCGGAATGCGCAGCGGAACCGAAAACGTAGGCGGCATTGCGGCATTTGCGGCGGCTATACGCTGGAACAATGAAGAAGCGGCAGCAAAAGGTACGGATTATCTCGCAAAACTGCGCGATATGCTTTACGACGCATTTGAAAATATGGACAATATATCCGTAATGTGCGAACGGAATACCTGTGCGCCTCATATATGCAGCATTTCGGCGCGTAACGTAAGAGGAGAGGTGCTGCTCCATACGCTTGAAAAGAGAGGTTTTTATGTAAGCACGGGTTCTGCCTGCTCGTCCCACAAAAAGAACATAAGTCATGTGCTTCAGGCAATAGGGACATCACGCGAAACGGCAGAAGGTGTTATAAGAATAAGTCTTTCGTATTCAAATACAAAAGAATCTGTTGAAGCGCTTATAAACGCCGTAAAAGAATCTGTACATGAACTTGAACAATACATACAAAAGTGAAAAGGAGAATTATAACCATGGATTCGATACTTATTGCAAAATACGGAGAGATTTTTCTTAAAGGCCAGAACAGACCTTTCTTTGAAAAAACTTTGCTTCATAATATACGCATGGCGTTAAAACATATAGACGGGGTCGATATAAGAAAAGAAGTAGGAAGATTTTATATTACTTCCGAAACTCAATCCGAGGATACTATAATAGACGCAATAAAGAATGTATTCGGTCTTACGGCGATATCGGTTGCATGTAAAATACCGTCGGAACAGGAAGCTATAGAAAAAAAGCTTATTGAAGTTGCGGGAATTTTTATAAAAGAAACGGGCGGCGACAAAATTACGTTCAAGCTTGAAATAAAACGTACAAATAAGCTGTTTCCCATGAGCTCGATTGATGCGGCAAAGTATTTCGGCGGCGTATTGCTTGATGCGTATCCGGATATTCTTTCGGTGGACGTTCATAATCCGCAGTTTGTTATAAATGTGGAAATACGTGATGAAACGTTTATTATAGAAAAAAATATAAAGTGTCTCGGCGGAATGCCCGTAAGTTCATCGGGAAAGGGCCTTGTGTTGCTTTCGGGCGGAATAGACAGTCCGGTTGCGGCTTATTTTGCCGCTAAGAGAGGCGTTGATATAGAAGCCGTACATTTCCACAGCTATCCGTACACGAGCGACAGAGCCAAAGAAAAGGTAATCGATTTGCTCAAAGCACTTAAACCGTATTGCGGAAAAACAAGAATGTTTGTGGTTTCGCTTACGGATATACAGAGGGAAATACACGCAAAGTGTCCGGAAGAATACATGACTATACTCACGCGCCGTTTTATGATGAAAATTGCGGACAGAATCGCCAAGGAAAACAACTGTAAGGCTATATTTACGGGTGAAAGCTTAGGGCAGGTGGCAAGCCAGACGCTTGAAGGCCTTGCGGTTACAAATGACGCCGTTACATTGCCCGTACTGCGTCCGCTTATTTGCATGGATAAGCAGGAAATTGTGGATATTGCCGTAAAAATAGGTACGCACGATATATCCATACTTCCTTTTGAGGACTGTTGTACGGTATTCCAGCCGAAGCATCCGTCTACAAAACCTCAGCTTGACAAGGTTCTTGAGGCGGAAAGCCTGCTTGATTGCGACGCTCTTATAGACAATGCAATGAAAACAGTGGAAATACACACCAACTGAAATAATTAAATTACATAATAGAATTGTAAATATGTATATGCCAAAGCACCGCGGATATCCTGTTTTTTCGGATAACTGCGGTGCTTTTTGCTGTATAAAACGTAATGCCGATGTATTCCGGATTATATTGTAATGCTGTGATATAAATTTTATGTTATGATACAATTGATGGGTGACAAAAAAGAAAATGATCTCAAAATATGATA
>CAJLXE010000208.1 GCA_905210525.1 uncultured Clostridia bacterium
ATAATGCGCAATAATAATATCATCATCGGCAGATATTACTTCCAGTGCATCGCCGGCAGACAAAATTCCGACAGCAACACTCATATCACCGGACGAATATAATATCTTATCCGCAACGGCAACTGCCCTTTCAACCGTAATATTTTCCGAATATATAACAGCATCATCGGATTTAATATATGCGTAGCCGTTTCCGTATACTATTTTATATCTGTTATTTGTAAGCATAACTGCGCGCACTATGTCGTTTTGCAGTAATTCATCTACCGCACCGCTTGTTTCATCAGGAGTGTTATAAATGTCTGTCACAACCGTAATTTTAAGGTTGACATCTATTGCAGTCGATTCACGCGGGACAATGTAGCCGTATTTGTCTTCAGCAATATCTATTTTATCGGATTTTATATACGATACTGTTCCATTATATATACATCCGGCAAATCCACAAGCAATATTAAACACTTCTATTTCTGCACCTTTATTAAGATATCCGCTTTTTTCGGAAGACTCATCAGCTTTACCGAACAAGCTTGCTTTATAAGCTGTTACATTCGCCTTGTTGATTGAATATACCGTTTCATCTGTAAGTTCTACATATTCTTTAGAAACATAAGCCGGTGCATCACCATTATAATATATCTCGTAAAAAGGCGTTTTGTCGTTCAGTACTATTACTTCACTTCCTGCAGAAAGCTTTTTCAATAAATTGCCCTCAATATATTCCGCTGAGCTTCTTATCCAAACATCCTGCGTAACCTGCCCTACTTTCATTATTCCGTTTGGATTATCCGAAATCTCTTCTTTTTTTATGGTTACACAGCTTTTTCTTATGTAACCCGATACCGCATCGTCATTTATTGAAACCGAATACCAATCGGCAGACTCTCCGAGTATCTGCAAATCTGTGTTTGCCGTAACCTGGGCAATTATGCTGTATATGGCACCTGCATTTTCATGAACCGTGGTAGATTTATTTACCGAACCGCTTTTGGACTCTTCATATAAAGCAAACGAATCGGTCTGCGAATCAATATATTCATTTAAAGGAGTCGGATCAAAAATATATGTATCATATTGCAATGTTTTTATTTCAGTTCCCGTAAAATAAAATGCAAGTATCTGTCGATATGTATGTCCTGCATTAACACGACCGTATACACCATTCTGGCTCATGCCTATTCCGTGACCGTTTCCGCGAGCCGTTACAACTATTTCTGTATCATTTTCTTCAACCTTAAATCTCGTACTCGGCAAAATTCTGCCGTCTATACCGTCCGGATTTACCAAAAGTAAAAATGTACGCACAGATTCTTTACTCTTTTTAACACTGCAAGTAAACGTTTCGTACGTCTGTGTCGTTGTGTTCATAGCGTTAACGGTTATTTGTATTTCAAGCGAAGCTACGCGCCGTTCTGTTTCTGCAAGTTCCTTAGGTTCCGACTGATATGTAGGTATAAGATGATCTATCGAAAGTACCTCTGCCGTGCTGTAATCATATCCCTTATTTTCAATTTCCGTTTTAGCCGCGGCTTTCAAATTTGTCGCATTTTTAGCATATATACTTGTTTTGGATAGAGTGTAACGTCTGTTTTGATAAGCAGTATCATATTCATCAACCTGAACTGTATAGTAAGGTAAATTCGCCCACCATGCATTTGCGGTACTCTCTGTTATCCCGCCGTTTGACGAAGAATAATATGTAGATATATATTTGCCGTTATACGTAAGTACCTGATATGCCGTTTGATCTACTGCAGTAATACATTTTGGATATTGTGCCTTGTATCCTCTGTATACCTGTGTTGCAACGGTATCATTTACATGGTATGTATTGTTTGGATTTGAAGCAACATTATAATAAGCGAACGAGCGTGCGCATACAGCCTGTACTTTAAGCGACTCCAAGGCTTGGGCTTCGCTCATTTCATACGGAACTACTCCGCAAAGATAATCGTCCAGATTAAGTTCGTTTATAAATACAAGACAGCCGGCAGAAACATACAAACGCATATTACCTATATAATTGCAGACGCCGTAAGATTTGTTTGACATTGTAAGATAATTATCTCTTCCTGCCTTATGCGAATACAAAGTAACATCGCTACCCAAAACAAACTGATTTCCGTCACATGACAACACTATATTACCGTCAACAACACTGAATGTGTATGTTTTCTTTCTGAGAAGAACGCCGTTTCTGAAGGAATAATCCGTATTTGTTATGTTTTTAACGGAATATGTGCCGTTTACCGTAATTGCCACGGACTTCTGGCTTCCCATTGTAGAAAGCAATACTCTTATTATGCTTTTGTCGGGCGAGGCCGCTTTTGCATGACCGTCTGTGTTTATTCCGAAATCATTATAGAAAAACACACCCGATACAAGCACTAAAAGAGCTAAAATAAAGCCTATTGCTTTTTTGGAAGTTTTATTTAATAATTTACTCAAACTTTAACCTCTTTATTTTGAATATGTTTATGTAAATCCGCGAAATATACGGATAAAATATGTTCAAACGCAATATCGTACTAATTTTACCACATATGGCTCCGAATATCAAGAGCAGTACGAATTAATTTACATTTACTACATATTTTAAAGTCATACAAAATATTTTTCCTACATGGTAAATTTATGTATTTTGCCTGTTATTGCGATATATTCGTTTAATTATATGTTGAGTACGTTATAAATATGATAATATACTAAAAAGAATTGTTCACTTGTTGTAAACAATTCTTTATCGTCTGTTTTTGATCATATAACTTTCGCGTCCCAGCTTTTTCATAAGAACATCAGCCGCAGACGAAAGCGGTTTAAAAAGAACAAGTGCCGTAATAAAATTTGACACGGCATGTATTACATCAAAAATAAGTCCGCTTAATATCCATGAAAACGCACCTGCGGCACCAAGTACGAATAAATACACAAAACTGCACAGTGTACCGAATAAAAGCCCGAAAATACCATTTAAAAGTGCCCAAAACAGCGGTTCGCGTTTTTTTCGGAATATATACGCAGCGGCAGCAAGTATCAGCCATACATACAAATAGCAAAACCACCATGTTCCAAAGCCGTAAATAACGCCCTCCGCAACAACAAACACCGCTATAACATAAACAACCTTTACCTGCAATATCATTGTAAATATAATTATAAGAATACTTACAAGTTCCACATTAGGTAAAAAAGCAAGCCCTACCTGTACCGCTACCAGCAGGGCCGCAAATAATGCTATCAGTGTTATTTCAAATACTGAAATTTTTTTCATCGTTATTCGGAAAAACCGATAGTATATGTAATTTCGTAATGGTCTCCGTCAGCAATCGGAAGCTGCTTTGCACCGTAGTTACACATCTCTTTATTTTTGGTAATGCACCACCATGCTCCGTCTTTGCTGTAATCCGCAATAA
>CAJLXE010000209.1 GCA_905210525.1 uncultured Clostridia bacterium
CCTAAAGCCAATACGGATCAAACGTATAATTATCCGGATCGTTCTCATACCTGTCAATAGCTTCACGGTACTGCTTCGTTACGGTAGCGGTATAATTTATCGTTTTCATTCTGCCTTCTATCTTGAAGCTCGTAACTCCCGCCTCGGCAAGCTCGCGCACATATTTTATCATGCATAAATCGTTGGCATTGAAAACATATGTTCCGCGTTCATCTTCAAAAACAGGCATAAACTGTCCGGGACGTTTTTCTTCCATGACATAGTAATTCCACCTGCACGGCTGAGCACATTCACCATGGTTAGCGCCTCTGCCTGTAAGATAATTGCTGAGCAAGCATCTTCCCGAATATGACATACACATAGCTCCGTGTACAAATGCTTCAAGCTCTGTCTCGTCGTTCAGTTCGTCGCGTATTCTCTTTATGTCGTCAACAGAAGCTTCTCTTGCAAGAATTATTCTGGAAGCACCCAATTTGCGCCACATTGCGGCAGCCTCGTAATTCACCGTATTTGCCTGTGTACTGATATGTATCGGCATATCGGGAGCGTATTTTCGCGCTACGGAAAAAACACCCAAATCTGATATTATAACCGCATCTGCTTGAATACTGTTCAGATACGCAAAATATTCAGGCAAGCAATCAATATCATAATTATTCGCAAATATATTAACGGTAACATAAACTTTTTTGCCGAGCGAATGAGCATACTCAACAGCCTGTGCAAGCTCGTCCTCCGAAAAATTATCTGCAAATGCCCTTAATCCGAATTTTTTTCCTGCCATGTATACAGCGTCCGCTCCGTATGCGCAAGCCATCTGAAGTCTTTCAAAATTTCCCGCCGGCGAAAGCAATTCTATTTTTTTCATATTGTTTTCCTGTCTTTTACAAACACGTTTTTTATCAAACATTAAATTTTTATATTACTTTTTTCGGCTGAGCAATATTCCGTCACCTATGGGCAAAATCACGGTTTCCATATTTCCGTCGGACATCATGCTTTGCAAAAAAGATTTCATTCGTTTTACTATTGTAATCTTTCTTCGGTTTAGAAGCGATTTTTCACTCACCATACCGTAAAAAAGCACATCATCACACACAACCGTGCCTCCCGGGGCAAGCATCCTTAAGCAGTCGCGCATAAGAGACATATACTGAGCCTTTGCCGCATCCATGAATATAAAATCAAAGCTTCCGCTCATAAGAGGCAATATTTCAGCGCTGTCGCCCAAAAAAGAACTTATTCTTTCTGATAAATCCGCTCTGTTGAAATTAATTCGCGCCCGGCAAAGCATATCTTCATCGCATTCTATTGTAGTAAGTCTGCAATCATCCGGCGCGGCATCAAGCATAGTCACCGCCGAATATCCCACGCAAGTTCCTATTTCAAGTATATTTTTAGGTTTAAGCGTACCTATCTGCCAACGCAAAAAAGCCTCAACCTGTATTCGCGTTACCGGAAGTTTTTCTTTTACTGCATTATTATGCATATCGTCAAGCAATTTTCTACGCGGCGAGGATACAAACATATCGCCCGCCGCCGTTAACTCATCGATATAACCGTCAATATAATCGTAATTGATTCTGTTGCCCATTTTTATTTTTTTCCGGCATTCTGTTCATTTTTTATTTCCTGATAACGCTTTGCGTAAAGCTGAGAATAATACACATGCTGTGCATAATCCGAATTGAACGTATTCGTTCCTGTATCCGGATTAAGAGTAAAATACAACATTCCGTTCTTAATGTCATCTTCATTAGGTGAAAGAACAGCTTTTATTGCAGCAAGTCCGGGATTACATATCGGACCTACCGGCAAGCCTTTATTTATATAGGTATTATACGCGCTGTCCAGATTTGTATCTTCATTTGAAATGTCAAAGCTGTTATCTCTTATATCATTTTTAAGAGCCAACGCATAAATAATCGTGGCGCAGGACTGCAGTGCCATATCCTTATCAAGTCTGTTTTTAAAACACGCCGCACACCGTGCAAACTCGGATGAATTTGCGCCTTCTTTTTCAAGCACGGACGCAAACGTTATAAGCTGGTCTACTGTGTAACCGCTTTCTGCGGCAAGCTCTACAATATCCTGCGATATTTTCTTGTTAAAGTTATCAAGCATTTTGGTTATAATGTCTTTGGGCGTTGCGTCAACATAAACAGTGTACGTATCCGGGAACAGATATCCCTGCAACGCATACGGATAATCCACTCTTTCCTCGGGTATTTCCGATATAAACCAATATGCGGAAAAGTTTTCCGGAACGGCGTAATCAATAAACTCCTGCTCCGTAAATCCTTCAAATTTTTTTGTGTTCACAAGATATGAAGCTATTCTTGCTATTGTCCAGCCCTCCGGAATAGTTATATTTACCGTGCCGATAGAATTTGTCCCTATAAGAAGCTGATCCATAACCTCTTGCATTGTCATATTGTGGGAAAAGATGTATTTTCCCGACTGAAGCTTATAAGAGTTATTGGATATATCGACAAATAATCTGAACACAAAAGAATTACTTATTACATTATTTTCTTCCAGAAGCTTGGATATGGAACGCACACCGTATCCGTTCGGGATTTCAAGCGTAAACGTTTCCTCGTTATCGGGTTCCGGCGGCAGAAAATAGTCACGTGCAACATGATTTATTATCTTTGTAATTCCAAAGTACATTATGAGAATGGTTGCCGCCGCTATTATAAACGGGCGCAAAAACAACACCCACAAGTCCTTAAGAACCAGCTCAAATTTTGTAACGGCTTTATTCAATCTCATAGCCAAAAGTCCTCCCTGTCATAATACGCAACATTCACTCAATCTCTGTTCTGAGCTCGTTCGTATCGGTATTCAAACGCAGCGAAACCGTTCTCTCGCCCTTTTTCGCCGCATATGTAATATAATTTTCTTTCACTTTCTGCGCATCATAAGTAGAAAAGCCCTTATCGAGCAAAAGCCTTATGTAATCACCCATATCTTCCGCAGTAAAATCACTTATCGTTATTATCGAAAAAGCTTTGCCGTCAACATCTTCTTTGGTCAACGCCTGTATAATATTCCCTGCTCCCGGGCGCGGAACAGATGAAGCAGGCCCCTTTTTGGGCCATATCTTCGGATCCTGCTCCGTAATGCTTCCGCATGCACACATAATTCCGCATACAACCAGCAAAAACGACAACACAGCTATACATTTTAATCTCATGTTCATAGCCAACCTCCGATGTTAACGGCAAAGCATTTTGTTTTATTTATCTCTGAACTCTTCCGCTTGCGTCGCCGCCCATAAGAGTTTTAACTTCGTCAACGCTTACCTGATTCATATCGCCGTGAATTGTATGCTTAAGTGCGGAAGCCGCAACTGCAAACTCAAGCGCATCTTTTGCGCTCATTTCCGAAATAATTCCGTATAT
>CAJLXE010000210.1 GCA_905210525.1 uncultured Clostridia bacterium
CTTACGGTACTGCCGTGCTATACGGCGGCGGCAATACCGGGACTTTTTGTCGGATGTGCGCTTGCAAATCTTATAGGACTCACATTCGGAGTTACGGGAGCGCTTGATATTTTTATAGGCAGTGCGGCAACGCTGATTGCGGCAGTGCTTACATATAAATTGAGAAAAAGACGTCTGCTGGCACTGATTCCGCCGGTAGCGGTAAATGCGATACTGGTGGGAGCGGAGCTTACGCTTGTTTCGGATGTGCCGTTCTATATAAATGCACTGTGTGTGGCGGCAGGAGAATTTGCGGCGTGCTATCTGCTTGGCTATACGGTATCGCTTGTGCTGGATAAATATATTAAAAAGATACTGTAAGAAGATACGGTGTCGGTTAAGACTTGCGGTTAAATTGTTTTATGTAATATACTTTGCGGACGCAACACAATATCGGAATCGTAAGGTTAAAGATCATGGATGAAAATGAATTTAAATCTACAAAAGATAAAAATATTGTTGACGAACCTCACACGGGACACAGAGAAAGGCTGAAATATAAAATTGAAACGGCAGGATTGGATCATCTTGCACCGCATGAGGTTCTTGAATACATTTTGTTTTATTGCATACCGAGAAAAGATACGAATGAGCTTGCGCATGAGTTGATAAAAAAGTTCGGATCGCTATCGGGAGTTCTTGAAGCAGGAGCAAGTGAATTGGAAAAGATAAACGGAATAAGCCATTCTACTGCAATGTTTCTGTCTTCTATTCCTAATATTTCGAGATATTACCTTAAAGACAGATGGCAGGATAAACCGATAATAAAAGACAGTCTTGTGCTTGGCAATTATCTGTGTGACCTGTTTGCGGGCGAAAAGAATGAGGCTTTTTATGTAATAAGTCTTGACAGCAGATGCAGGCTGATAAAAACAGATCTTGTATACAGGGGAACAATAAACGAAACCCCTATATATCCGAGAATGATAGTTGAAATTGTATTGAAAAACAATGCCGCGGCAATAGTTATGGCTCACAATCATCCGGGAGGAAATCTTGCTGCTTCCGAGGCTGATATATTGATGACAAAAACCATGGTTGAAGTTCTGACTGCATTGTCGGTAAAAGTTATAGATCATATTATTGTATCCGGAAACAGATTTTCAAGTATGAAATCTAAAGGTCAGTTTACGACAACCGTTAAATTCGGTGCAAAGGATGTCGGCGACGAACATTTGAACGAGGATTGGGATTTTGAGTGATATTATTTACGAAACCGAAACGACCGAAAAGGTAATTCTTGTAGGTATAGGTGAAGACAGCGAAAAGACACTTCCGGAGCTCGGCGAGCTTTGCAGAACGGCAAAGCTTGAAGTTGTTGCCGTGTATATGCAGAAATCAGCTCAGGACAGCAAGTATTACTGCGGCAAGGGCAAGGCAGAGGAAATAAAGATTGCTGTTGATAATTTTGGCGCGGACGCAGTCATAGCGGACGATGAGCTTTCACCTTCTCAGGTTTCAAATATGGAGGATATGTTTGGGGTCAAGGTGCTTGACAGAACAGCCGTTATTCTTGACATATTTGCTTCAAGGGCGAAAAGCCGTGAGGGAAAAATTCAGGTGGAACTTGCACAGCAAAAATATCTGTATTCAAGGCTTGCCGGCAGCAGACAGGAGCTTTCAAGGCTCGGCGGCGGAATAGGCACAAGAGGTCCGGGCGAAAAAAAGCTTGAAACGGACAGACGCCACATAAGAAACCGCATGGCTGAGCTTGAAAAGGATCTTGAGGACGTCAAGCGGCACAGAGAGATGCTCAGAGGCTCAAGAAAAGCAAGCGGCTTCAAAACCGTTGCGCTTATGGGATACACAAACGCAGGTAAAAGTACTTTGCTTACGGCGCTTACAGGGAGCCCCACGTATTCCGAGAACATACTTTTTGCAACACTTGATACGCTTACGCGCAGCATGGATAACGATTCGGGCATGAATATTCTCATAAGCGATACGGTAGGATTTATAGATAAGCTTCCGCATAAGCTCATAGATGCTTTCAGGTCTACTCTTGAAGAAAGCATAGAGGCAGATCTGCTTTTGCACGTAATAGATTCTTCTTCCGAGGATTATATCAAGCAGACGGATGTTGCGGACGGTGTTCTGGAAGAGCTTAATGCGGCTCAGAAGAGGATATACGTTTACAATAAAATTGACGCGATAGACGAGCTTCCGCTTTATACGAAGCATCCGAGTCTTTTTGTTTCGGCAAAAACGGGCGAAGGCGTTGAAGAACTCAAAAATGCTATTATAGAAGCGTTGAGCGGAGGAATAAGACGTGTTGTGCTGTCCGTGCCGTATGCAAGGGGCGATATTATGAACCGTCTTTATGCCAACGCAAACGTGATAGATGTTGTGCATGAGGATACGAGCATTGTTACGGCGGATATCGATTCCGATGAACTGTATATATACAGCGACTTTATTCTGAATAGTGATGATAATAAAGAAGCTTTGACGAAGGAGCATGAATGAGGGTTCTTATTGCAACGAATAACAAGCATAAAGTAAAGGAAATATCGGATATATTCAGAGGCACGGGAATTGAACCGGTATCTCCGGCAGATATTGGACTTAAACTTGAAGTTGATGAAAACGGAAGCACGTTTGAGGAAAACGCCATGAAAAAAGCTGATGAGTTTTGTAAGGCGTCGGGCTTTGTGTGCATTGCGGACGATTCCGGATTGGCGGTTGATTGCCTTTCGGGAGCGCCGGGTGTTTATTCGGCGAGATACGGAGGCGAAGGGCTTGACGATAAGGGCAGAACAGAGCTTCTGCTTAAAAATATGTCGGGCAGTACCGACAGAAATGCGGCATTTGTGTGCTGCATAGCAACGGTATTTCCGAACGGACAAAAAATTACGGCAAGAGGCGAATGTCACGGAAAAATTGCTCAGGAAGCGTCGGGAACAAACGGATTCGGGTATGACCCTGTGTTTGTTCCGGATGGGTATGACAAAACATTTGCAGAGCTTTCCGAAAACGAGAAAAACAGCATAAGCCATAGAGGCAGAGCGCTCGCACAGCTTGCCGAAAAGCTTTCCGAGCATGGGATAATATAAAATTCAGACAAAAGGACGTTTATAAATGAGGATTGCGGTTATCAGCGATACGCATGGAGATACATCGTGGATGAACAGGCTGAAGCCGATGTTTGATTCGGTGGACTGCGTAATACATCTGGGCGACGTTGTATCGGACGCAAGAAAGATAGAAGAAAATGTAAAATGTCCGGTGTATTATGTTGCGGGAAATTGCGACATGATGAGCTCGGCGCCGCAGGAACTGAACAAGTATATAGGCGGCAAAAAAATATTTGCGGTACACGGCAACGGATATTCTCTTGATTACGGCTTGTATTC
>CAJLXE010000211.1 GCA_905210525.1 uncultured Clostridia bacterium
ACATTATTTCTTTGTCGCTGAACAGGTGCTCACGGAGAATTGCCTCGGCTTCATCCTTATCATCCGTACGGAGTGCTTCAAGAAGCTTTATATGGTTCGACCTTTCGGAAATTGAATAGCGTAAAAAAGTACAGTTCAAATGATAAAACAGGCTCGGTTTTGTGACTGCGGCATAATGCTCGGACAAAACGGGATTTTCACAAAGCGACACAAGCTCCGTATGAAACGCCATATCCTTGCGCCATACCTCCGTTGACGAACCGAACTTTGAAAACGACTCCTCAAGATCCACTGCAAGCGTCATAAGCTCATCATAATTGCTGCGTATTTTTTCGCCGCAATAATTTCTTACAGCCATACATTCTATGCCCGTTTTTATAAGCAGATTACCCAAAACGTCTTCCTGCCTTATAATCCTCACCTGAGTGCCTTTTCTCGGAATGGTTTCTATATACCCTTCCATTTCCAGCTTAAGCATAGCCTCAAGAACCGGCGCAACACTGACTCCGAGTCTCGATGCAATCTCTCTGCGGTTAATAATTTCCCCCGGCATAAGCTCACCTTTTGTAAGCATATCCAGCAACGTTTCGTAAATAGTTTCTGATAACATAATACCCCTCTTTTTTTGGAAAAGTGATATATCAGAAGATATATCCATTATACTTCACATATCAATAAATGTCAAGTTTTATTTGCTTATTTTTTAAAAATTCCGTATGTTTTTCATCAAATGCCCGGCTGAGCAACTCAAATTCCGTACATATTCTGCCGTTCTCGGGTACGGCATATATTTGTCATTTTTTCCATGTTGACGCCGAAAACAGCAACAACATCGGAAACAGCTCCAATCTTCCCGCAAGCATATCAAACATAAGCACGAACTTTGAAGGTATTGAAAAGAACGCAAAATTTTGCGTCGGACCCACAAGTTCAAGGCCGGGACCTATGTTGTTTATTGCGGATGTGACAGCCGTAAAGTTTGTTACGGCATCATGATTATCGAGAGAAAGCATTATAAACGAGACCGCAAATAATGCAATATAGCATATCATAAACGCATAAACTGTCTGAACCACATCATCCTCCACCGGATGCGAATCCATCATTATCTTTTGCACCCGCTTCGGATGAATAAGCTGATTCAGTCTGTTTTTCATGCTTTTAAGCAGAATAATTATTCTTGATGCTTTTATTCCGCCGCCCGTACTGCCTGCGCAAGCACCCATAAACATCAGGAGCACAAGTATTGTTTTTGACAATTCCGGCCACAGATTAAAATCCGCCACAGCAAAGCCCGTCGTGGACACAACAGACGCCGCTGCAAATGCCGACTGTCTTGTGGCTTCGGAAAATGTCGGAAACATCCCGCGTATATTTAATGCCATTACCGCCACGGCAATAAATACCGCCGCGGAAAATGCCCGTATTTCACAGTTAAACGCTTCTTTCGCCTTTTTATGCAGAAGCAGATAATAAAAATTGAAATTCAGCGAAAACAGCAGCATAAACACAGTAACGATTATCTGTATTGCAGGAGAATACGACGCCATGCTGTCATTTTTTATTCCGAATCCGCCCGTACCGGCAGTTGCAAAAGCCGTATTTACAGCGTCAAATACGCTCATGCCGGCAAACAAAAGTATTATAAACTCCGTAAGCGTCAGGAAAAAATATATTGCATACAATATTGTAGCCGTATTTTTGACCCTCGGAACAAGCTTGCTTACGGACGGTCCGGGGCTTTCCGCTTTCATTATGTGCATATTTTGTCCGCCGCTGAGCGATACAAATGCCATTATGAATACAAGTACGCCCATGCCTCCCACCCAGTGCGAAAAGCTGCGCCACATAATTACGGATTTCGGCAGTGCTTCCACGTCCGATATCACGCTTGCACCCGTTGTTGTAAATCCGGATACTGTTTCAAAAAGCGCGTCTGTCAGGGAGGGTACCGCCCCCGATATATAAAACGGCAGTGCGCCGAAAATGCTCAATGTTATCCAGCTCAGAGCGACAATAACATATCCCTCGCGCGAATACAGCGTAGTATCGCGGGGTTTGCCCAATATCATAATGCCGCCGATAAATGCGCATATAAGAATCGATATCACAAACGCCCATACGGCGCTTTCGGAATATATTATCGCCGTCACAAGGGGAACCGTCATGAATATTGCCTCGAATATGAGTATCCAGCCGATTATGTTTTTTATCATTCTGTAATTCATGCTTACCGCCTCACTTCAATATATCCGAAATATCGTGCAGTGCCATAAGCTTGGATACTATAACCACGGCGTCGCCGGGTTCTATTGTATCGTGACCTCTTGGAATTATTACATTTTTGCCCCTCAGTATTGCGGCAACAAGCACATCATTCTTGAACTCAAGCTCGCAAAGCGGTTTGTCGGTCACGGGCGAATTTTCTTTGACTATAAATTCAGCCGCTTCAACTTTTCCCTTTATTATGTTGTAGAGCGTTTCGACATTGCTTCCGATAGTGTTTTTCATTGCACGCACATAGCGAAGTATCATGTCGGAGGTTATATTCTTGGGATATATTGTAGAATCAAGATCAAGATGCTTTATTACATCGTCAAAATCTATACGGTTTATTTTTGTTACAACCTTGCCTTTGTTGACGCTTTTTGCAAACAGCGAAAGCAATATATTTTCCTCGTCGATATTTGTAAGTGCCACAAACGCGCCCGCATTCACAAGACCCTCTTCAAGCAACAGCGACTGATCGCTTGCGTCTCCGTTTATTACAGCCGCGTCGGGCCACTGTACGCACAGCTCCGAACAGGTTGCGCCGTCCTTTTCGATTATTTTTACCGATATACCCGAACGGCTGAGGATATCGCACAAATAATGCGTTATCTCGCCTCCGCCGGCAATTATCGCGTCTCTTACGGAATGAATCTTATAATCTATCTGCCGGAAGAAATTATCCGCATTTCTCGGAGAAGCTATTATGGATATAACATCCCTTTCCGCGAATACGAAATCTCCGTTGGCAATATACGCGTCGTCATCTCTCTCGACCGTACACACAAGAATATCGCAGTGCAGCTTTGTCACGACCTCTTTTACCGACATCCCCACAATTCGGCTGTTTTCCGGAAGCCGGAACTTGAGCAGTTCCACTTTACCCTTTGCAAACGTATCTATTTTTATTGCGGACGGGAATCGAAGTACTCTTGCTATTTCCTCCGCTGCGGCATACTCCGGATTGATTACCATTGCCAGACCGAGTTCGTTTTTAAGGTACGGAGCTTCCGCGCTGTAATCCGGATTTTTAACTCTCGCAACAGTTTTGCAGTTGCCCGATTTTTTGGCTATAAGACAGCACAAAAGATTCAGTTCGTCGGCACCGGTTACGGCTA
>CAJLXE010000212.1 GCA_905210525.1 uncultured Clostridia bacterium
AAAGTATATACGGGTATTTGTGTGGACGGAGCCTGTACGCTTGGCATCTGCGCAGAACGGAATGCGATTTTTAATATGCTTACTAACGGTGAAAGCGAAATAAGACGTGTTATTGCGGTTAATTGGGACGAAAAAGCAATGCCGCCTTGCGGAGCTTGCCGTGAACTCATGACGCAATTGATGCCTGTCGACTACAAAAACATTCAGATTATGCTTGATTGTGAAAAAAACAAAGTTGTAACGCTTGGCGAGCTTACACCTGAATGGTGGATATAATAAAATTTGACAATCTGCTGTTGGGCGAACAGGTTACACAAGCTGCTTTTGCTGAAAAATGTAATTATGTACTCCGAAAAGTGTGTTTTACAATACCGTATGCAGATTATCCGAACAGGCCGGAGTAAGTATGATGTTAAATCTGACGAGAAAGCAAAAAATAATAATATTATGTTCAGTACTCGTTTTATATATGATTCTTTGCGTCGGGGGAATATATAAAATTGCAATATCAAGAATAGCGGTGGAAAAAATTGCGTATATTATCGTGATATTGATGTTGACGTCTGCGGGATTGATGTGGTGCTGTCACATAATTTATAAACGCGTTTTTTTCAGGACTTCTGTTGAATTGTGTAATTGCGGAGATATAAAGTCCGATTACGACTACCGATTGGAAAGGGCGCATGAGATACAGGCTGCACCGAACGAAAAAGTGACAATTACAGCGTCCGATGGCACTTTGCTTGCGGCGCATCTTTATGCAGGAGCCGAATGTGCACCTGTTATAATATTTTTTTACGGGTATCGGGCGCGTGCTGCTATGGGCGCTTCTGCGATTTATGACATGGCAAATGAAAACGGCTGGAATCTTGTGCTTGTGACGTTGAGGGCGCATGACGAAAGCGGAGGCGCTCATTTTACAATGGGTGTGAAAGAACGTTATGATTGCTCAGACTGGATAGGATGGGCAACTAAACGCTTCGGAATCGATGCACCGCTGTTTCTTATGGGAATATCTATGGGCGGCGCGATAACAATGATGGCAGGCGATCTCGATTTGCCGCATAATTTAAGGGGAATTGTTGAAGACAGCGGTTTTGCGTCTCCGAAAGCTCTTTTCGACGTTAATCTTAAAAGTAATTTGCCGAAAAATTTTCCCGCGGCAATAATTAAGTTGCTTCTGGAGCTGAGCGCAATACTGTACGGACATTTCAGTCTGTACAGTGTAGACGCGTACCGTTCTTTGGCAAATACAAAAATTCCCGTTTTGTTTATTCATTCGGATGCGGATACCGTTGTGCCCGTTGATACGGCATATTCTCTTTATAAAGCGTGTAAAAGTGAAAAAGAACTTGTCATTATACATGGAGCCGGTCATGCGCAGAATTATATAGCCGAACCTCGTGTGTATGCCGATGCGATTATTCATTTTGTAAACAAATACAGTGCTGTGAAAAGCAATCGATGAGAGGAGAACAAATAATGGAAAATACATTTATACGCCGCGCACAGAAAAGCGATATACCGACACTTGACAAATTGCTGTATGAAGTGCATAAGGTACACAGCGATGTCAGACCCGATTTATTTAAGCAGGGAGCGAAAAAATATACGGACCCACAGCTTGAAGAAATAATAGCAAATGATAAAACTCCTGTTTTTGCGGCGGTACGGGATGGAAACGTGGTAGGATATGCGTTCTGCATACATAAGCAGTTTACGGATAACAGCAATATGACTGATGTAAAAACGCTTTACATTGATGATTTATGCGTTGATGAAGCCGTAAGGGGAGAGCATATAGGCAAAATGCTTTACGAATATGTTTTGAATTATGCGAAAGTATGCGGCTGTTACAATGTTACGCTTAATGTGTGGGCAGACAATGTCAATGCGGTTAAATTTTATGAGAAAATAGGACTTAAAATTCAAAAAATAGGTATGGAAAAAATACTTTGAATAAACATATCGGGAGCACACAATTTTATATAACCGACAGAAGATACATACTTGAAATTTCAGCAATTTTTTTGACAAAACCATGTATTGTCTCAAATATTTTCGATTGACAGAACCTGATTATTGTGCTATAATAAATATGTTGTTTATATGGATAACGTATGTATGTTTTTCTGCTTGCCGGAGTGGCGGAATAGGCAGACGCACAGGACTTAAAATCCTGGGACCTAAAAATCGTACCGGTTCAAGTCCGGTCTTCGGCACCATTTATACGGGGCTATAGCTCAGTTGGTTGCTTCGCATGTAACAGGTCAGGGGTTCGAATCCCCTTAGCTCCACCAGCGGACAGTGCCCGCACCCAATTTAGGATGAGGTGCGGTGCAATGCCGATTTTTACAACACGATGTGGAAGTTCGAATACGCCACTGTAATTTTGATAGAATTACGGTGGTTTTATTTGTTATTGTCAAAAAATTAACTTTGTAATATAATCAGTTGGGTAAAAGGGATTTTTACAGAGGTTACGGATATGAAAAGAGTGCTTATACTGAATGGCGAGGGTGCAGCTTTGGAGAACATTGCCATCCGAAGTGTTCTTGAATACTTGGGGTACATTGTAATTATGTACAACATAGGCAGACCGCAGGATTACTTTGATGTATTTGGCGGGAAACAAAATTTCAACTATGACTATTTAGTTATCGGATGTCACGGTGACGATGGGAAGATAATCGTTCCGATTTTAGGTGAGAATGTCTATTATCCGAATGAATGCCGAAATAATATCGGTTATGAAGAATTACAAGGTTTGGTGAAGATCAAGGATAAAACCGTTATATGCACCGGATGCACCACAGGTGCGGGAGAACTATACAAAGAGTTTAATCGAAATAACAATACATTTGTTGCTCCGACGGATTACATCGAGGGCAATAGCAGTCTATTGTTTATTGTGAATCTGTTTTATCATTTGTCCAACGGATCGAGTTTTAAAGACAGCTTTGATAGCGCAAGAAGTATCGATAGTGAAACCAAACTGTACAACTTTTATTCTTAATATTTTTGTATATTGCAAGGATGGTAAATTTCGGTTTACCTTGAGCGGCGGCGTGTCACCTGACCCCCCGAAATCAAGAAACATCCCATCCAAACCGAAACTGCATCCCCCTTAAACAGTTCTGTCAAAATTGCGGTTCTCAACAAAAAATCGACAAGTCTTAAAATAGAGTTGTCGATTTTACTTTTTTACGAGGCTTGTCAAGGGCAATAGGCAGACAATTTGTTTTGAGCCCGTTATTTTGTGCAGCATGAATATATCAGCTTCAATATGTTGTCTGTGCCGTTTTGTATGGAGGAACTGTGCATTGCGGTACGGAATTTTTGTTTGTCCGCAAAT
>CAJLXE010000213.1 GCA_905210525.1 uncultured Clostridia bacterium
AAATAGGCAGCGGAGGCATGGCAATAGTATATAAAGCGCTTGATATGCAAAATTCAGAAACCGTTGCCGTAAAAATACTCCGGCCCGAACTGGTAGAAGATGAACAGCTTCTGAAAAGATTCAATCAGGAGGCTTCGGCGGCGGCTGCCCTTTCGCACCCTAATATAGTCAAAACGCGTGATGTAGGTTGTGACGGACAAATTCATTATATAGTAATGGATATGATCGAAGGCGTTACGCTTAAAGAATATATAGATAAAAACAAACCTCTTGATCCTAAGGAAGCTGCAAGAATTGCCCTTGAAGCTGCAAAGGGACTTCAGCACGCACATTCAAACGGAGTTATACACAGAGATATAAAACCGCATAACATAATATTGGATAAAAACAATACGGTTAAAATCGCCGATTTCGGAATCGCTCGCATAGTAAGCGACGCAACCCGCACAACTCAATACGGCAAAGATATAATGGGAACCGTATATTATACATCACCGGAGCAGATTCGCGGCTACAACGTTGACGCCAGAACAGATATCTATTCCCTCGGTGTTGTTCTTTATGAAATGGTGACCGGAAATGTTCCGTTTGACGGCGAAACAGCTGTAAGCATAGCTATGCAGCACGTAACAAAAGAGCCCGAGGCTGTAAAGAAAATAAACAAAGACGTACCTCCTGCGCTTGATAACATAATAAAAAATGCAATGGCAAAGCGCATCGAAAACAGATATAAGACTATTGACGATATGATTCGTGATCTCAAAAAATATATTGAAAACTGCGAATCCGATATCACTTTGCTCAACGCGCCTTCCGCACGCAAAAATAAAATATTGTTCAAAAAGCCTACCGAAAAGCAAAAGCAGCAAAGGAAAAAAGAACTCAATGCTTTATTGTTGAATATAATGCTTGTAATTTTTCTTGCAACCGTATTTGCGTTTCTTTGTTATGGCACAATTGATGTCGGACGTAAAATATTTGATAACAATTTTGTTTTGTCTCAGGTACAGACCCCGGCAATTGTGGGTTCTTCCGTAGACGATGCAAAAAATATGCTCCATGAAAAACAGCTCGTATACAGAGAAATTTCAAGCAGATACAGCTCAACTGTTCCAAAGGGACACATAATCGAGCAATCGCCTGCCGCAGGAGAAACAGTAAACGAAGATACGCTTGTTGACGTTGTAAGCTTGGGCGCATATGTAATAGATATTCCCAATTTTATGGGTATGAACATAGTTGCGGCAGAATATTCCGTAAAAAGCAATTCGTATATAAAAATAGGCAAATATAATTACGTAGAAAACAAAGCCGATAAAGGTACTATTGTAGGTCAATCAATAGAGTCCGGAAAATTTTCTCTTGACGGAAGCTATGTCACAATATATTTTGATATAAGCACAGGCATACAAGATACTGTTCTGACAATGAAGAACTTTGTCGGATATGCATATTCTTCCCTCGAGCAGCTTGCATCGGTTTACAATATAACAATAGGCAAAATAACATACGAACACAGCGACACCGTAGGAAAAGATATAGTTCTCAGACAAAGCATACCCAAGGGAACAGAGATAGAAAAAAACGTAACCGTTGATTTTGTAATCAGTCTGGGACCACTTGTGTTTGCGGAAAAAGAATTAACTATTGATATTACATCCGATATATCGGTATCTCCGGACGGAGAAGTTTATGTTTCCATAAAATATATCGATAATAAAGAAAAGATGATCGCATTTGAAGGTAATGCAACCGTAACAGATTCAAAAATAAATATCACACTAAGAGGTTCGGGAACAGTAATATATTATATTTATATCAACAATAGATATATAGAAAGCCGAATCATTAAGTTCAGTTGATGAACCGACAAAATAAAATGATACAAGGAATAATTACAAAAGGAATAGGCGGTTTATACACCGTCACAACACCCGAAGGCTTTGCTGTTACATGCAAAGCCCGAGGTCTTTTCAGAAAAGAAAACATTGTACCGTGTATAGGCGACAATGTAACGGTAGGCGACAACAATTTTATAGAATCGATTTATCCGAGAAAAAACATACTTGTCCGCCCGCCCGTTGCAAACATAGACTATCTCGGTATAATCGTTTCCGGAGAACGTCCGTATGCAGATACTCTTATGCTTGATAAGCTTACAGTATCTGCTTTCTGCATGAATATAGAACCGTTTGTGGTTATAAACAAATGTGATATAGCCTCTTCAAACGATATACAGCGTATTCAAAAACATCTGCACGGTACCGATATAAGATGCATACTCGCAGACTGCACATCCGAAAATGGGCTTGACGCATTAAAAGCATCGTTGCAGCCGGGTGTGACAGCCTTTGCCGGGCAATCCGGAGTCGGAAAGACTTCAATATTAAGCGTGTTGTTGCCCGAAACGAAACTGGAAGTAGGCAATCTGAGCGAAAAGCTTGAACGCGGACGCCACACCACACGTCATGTTGAACTTCACAATATCGGAAGCGGAATTTTTATAATGGATACGCCCGGATTTTCTCGGTACGATCCCGAGGTTGCCGACACACAGCAATTATGCGGTCTGTTCCCCGAATTTACAAAACTGAGCAGAAAATGCTCATTTAATTCATGCTTGCATATTCACGAGCCCGGATGTGCTGTAAAGGAAGCCGTTGAAAATGAAAAATTATCAAAAACACGGTATGAAAATTACATAAAAATATCAGAACAAATAAAAACAAGAAAGGCAGTTTACAAATGATAAAAATCGCTCCATCGCTGTTAGCCGCAGATTTTACAAAGCTCGGGAAAGAAGTTGAATCTCTTAATTCAACGCAAGCTTATATGCTCCACCTTGACATAATGGATGGCATATTCGTTCCGAACATTTCATTCGGTTATGACATAGTAAAACAAATAAGACCGATATCTTCTCTGATATTTGACGTTCACCTTATGATTTCAAATGCGCCCAATTACATAGATAAATTTGCGGATGCAGGTGCCAACAGCATAACAGTTCATTATGAAGCTGTGGATAATATCCCCGCAATACTTTCTTATATTCGTTCAAAAGGAATAAGTGCGGCAATTTCCGTAAAGCCTGCAACTCCGATTGAAGAGATTGCTGAATATCTCCCGCTTATGGATATGCTTCTTATAATGAGTGTTGAACCCGGATTCGGAGGGCAAAAATATATTCCGTCTTCAACCGAAAAAATAGCTCTTGCAAAAAATCTGATATCAAGCAAAGGTCTCAGAACAAGCATTCAGGTTGACGGGGGTGTAAACGCCGCAAACATTGCTTCAGTGTATAAAGCAGGCGCAGATATAGCAGTTGC
>CAJLXE010000214.1 GCA_905210525.1 uncultured Clostridia bacterium
GCCCAGTCGTCAATATATATCGCCGATATCGAGTAGTCCGCTACTTTGTGTCCCACATTTGCAATGTAATTGTGACGTATCACTATTCCGAGGTCGGAAGGATCTCTTCCCCAGTATATCGCAGAAGCGTCATCCGTATCAAGGCACGCTCTTTCAATACGATTGTCTTCTATAACAATATCGTTTATGTGCTCAAGAATTATAAGCGCGTGCGGCGCATCCGAAAGCTCGCAATTTCTGACCGACAGTCCGCAGCCGTTTTTGAAGTGAACCGCAGGACGATAGCAGGTCTGCACTCTGTTGACGTCGTTTATAATGCAGTTTTCAACCGCACAGCCCGAATTTATAAGTTCGCGTCTGTCTCCGCAGCGGTCGAAATATATACCTCCGCAGGCAGTATCGAACACGTCGCATGAAACAAAACGGCAATTTGCGGAATCCACAACCGACGCCGCCGCATCGGACGAATGTGATATTTCGCAGTTTTCAAAAAGTATGCCATCGGAATTTGTTACGGCTATCGGCGTGTTTATGAAATAGCTGAATTTTATGCCTTTGAATACGATATTATGCGCATTATCAATCTTTACGGCATTACACTTACAAACAGAAACCGTTACGGGCATACCGTCCTTAAAATCATCGTTCGGAATGAAATAGAGCGTGGATTTTTTTCTGTCGTAATAGTATTCGCCTTCGGCGTCAAGCTCCTCCGGCACGTTTGATATAAACTGACGTCTGTGGTCATTTTCCGTCTCGCCCATCGAGGCGTATCCGCAGCTCGCCATACTCGCGGTTATAACGCCGTATTCCGCGCTTCCGCGCTCGCCCTTGTATATGCAGTAATTCCACTGATGCCAGAAATAACCGTAAATATACATATCTTCATACGCTTCCGGCGCCCATTTTGCCATGTGCTCCCGAACTTCTTTGTCATCGTAATAGAACTTTATTTCGTTTCTGCCTTTATCGTTTTTCGGCTCTACTATAACACGCTTTGAGCGCAAATAAGGTCTGCCTACGCCCGGAGTTTTTTCTCTGTTCGGATATCTTGCGTTTTCATAGCCTTTATTGCCCGCAAAAAATCGCGGCTGACATTCCTCTGCCGAAAAAATCGTATTCTCGTTGAAGCCGAGTCCGGAAAGGTCAACGGCTTTTACAGCATCCGCACAGGGAAGTCTTTTTGCCATTGCTTCGTCCGTTACACCCTTTATTTTGTCTGACGGAACACTGATTCCGCCGCTGAAAACAACATTGCCTTCCGCTTCGTACACAACGGGATTTCCCGATGTTCCGCTGTCCTTTTCTTCAAACAGAACGCTCTTGTCAAAGTTATAAACGCCTTCCGAAAACGTAACGACAGCGCCGTTTTGGTGTCCGAGCTCTTCAAGCTTTTTTCTTGCGCCCTCAAGCGTTGCAAGAGGCGCTTGCTTTGTGCCTGAAGCGGAATCGTTTCCGTTTACGGCAACATAGATATGTATTGCTTTGCTTTCCAAAATAAATACCTTGATTATTATCCTTTCATTGGTGATATATCAGTAAGTTTAACAGATATCGGAGCATTTGTCAATACGCTTTTTAAATATAATAAAAAATTTTCCGCATTGCATTTGCTGTTGTGTTTTGAGCGTGTTTATGGTAAAATATTAGTATACACAAAGGGGATTGTGTTATTGCTTTAATACGTCCGCAGGGTTCTGCTTCGGCTTGATTTTATTGCGGACAAAAGGAGAAATTATGAAAAAAATGCTTAGGGTCATAAAGCGCATACTCAAAACCGTACTCGCACTGTGTATTGCGGCGGCGTTGTTTATTGCGTTTTCAAACATTGCGGTTATATTGGACACAAACAAGAATATCGTCACGGTTGAGGAGGCTGCCGGGCAGAAAGCGGACTGCATAATAGTTCTCGGATGCAGCGTTTACGGAACAACTCCGTCGCCCATGCTCAAAGACAGACTTCTTAAAGCCGTGGAGCTTTATAAAGCGGGAGCGGCACCTAAAATTCTGATGAGCGGCGATCACAAGGGTATGTATTACAATGAGGTCGGCGCAATGAAGAAGTTTGCTGTGGAATGCGGCGTGCCGTCGGAAGATATATTTCTTGACCATTACGGGTTGAGCACATACGAGACAATGTATCGTGCCGACGCGATTTTCGAGCTTAAAAACGTTATAGTGGTAACGCAGGAATATCATTTGTACCGTTCCGTATATGCGGCGAAAAGATTCGGAATGAACGCAATCGGCGTCAAGAGCGACGATATACTCTATGCGAACCAGTTTTACAGGGATTTGCGTGAAATTGCCGCAAGAACAAAGGATTTTGTTTACTGTATATTCAAGCCCGAACCCGAATATCTGGGAGATGTTACTCCCGTTTACGGCAACGGCGATGTAACAAACGAAAGGCCGTCATGAAAATAGGTAATCTTGAAATTAAAAACAATGTGTTTTTGGGTCCGATGGCAGGATTTACCGATTATCCGTTCAGAAAGATATGCAAGGAATTCGGCGCAGCTCTTACATATACGGAAATGGTAAGCGCAAAAGCTCTGTACTACAAAGACAAAAAGACGGAAGCACTGCTTGTTCCCGAGGACAGAATGTGCGCCGTACAGATTTTCGGCAGAGAACCAGACATAATGAGCTATGCCGCCAAGGAGCTTGAATCAAGGGGCGCTGTGATGATAGACATAAACATGGGATGCCCGGCTCCTAAAATAGTAAACAACGGCGAGGGAAGCGCACTGCTAAAGGAACCGGATCTTGCAGTCAGAGTTGCCGACGCCGTCAAAAGCTCGGTAAACATACCCGTAACGGTAAAAATGCGCAAAGGATGGAATTCGTGTCCGGACGCAGCCGTTTCACTAAGCAAGAGGCTTTGCGACGCAGGCATTGACGCACTGTGTATTCACGGCAGAACACGCGAGCAATATTACAGCGGAAACGCGGACTGGGACATAATAAAAACAATAAAAGAAAGCGTAAGCTGTCCCGTTATAGGTAACGGCGATGTCTGTTCGGCAGAGGACTATAAACGTATGCTCTCTTATACGGGATGCGACGCCGTAATGATAGCAAGAGCGGCGACGTTTGCTCCGTATATATTTGAGGAATGTATTTCGGGAGGCGGCAAAGCTTTGCCTTGCGGCTTCAAAAAGGAGCTTATAATGCGGCATTACGAGCTTTGTACCGAATTTTACGGCGAACATACGGCAATTCCCCAGATGAGAAAGCAGTT
>CAJLXE010000215.1 GCA_905210525.1 uncultured Clostridia bacterium
TTTTAGTATATGCCCAAAAATATCCGTTATAACCGAATATCTGTGCAATTTTCAGCTGTTGTGCAATTCTTGTTCTTCAAAACCCCGAACATAGTTATCGGTATATTTTTTCAGTTCGATATCCGGATTGATATTCATCTGTCTGCATACATCTGTTATTGCAAAAAGAATTTCACCGATATTTTCTGCGTCGGCGTTATCTTTCAGACAGGACGAAACATCGCTTGCTTCTCTTGAATATGTTGCGGAATATCCTTTTGAATTTGTTTTGCCGATTATTTTATACGCTTTTGTAAACGGCGGCAAATCTTTAGGCAACGACAAAATTGACGCGGTTGTCGATTTGTTGCTTTTTTCATCACGCTTTACTTGTTCCCACGAAGCGAGGGCTTGGGAACTGTCCGATGCCGACGAGTCACCGAATACATGAGGATGCCTCCTGATGAGTTTTTTTACAATTCCGTTAACAACATCATCAAATGTAAATTCGCCTGTCTCAGCGGCAATCTGAGCGTGAAATACTACTTGCAGCAGCATATCGCCAAGTTCTTCAATCAGATTGTCAATATCGTTGTTGTTTATGGCTTCGACAACTTCGTATGCTTCTTCTATAATGTTTTGCCTTATGGATTCATGAGTTTGCTCTTTATCCCAAGAGCAGCCGGCAGGATTATAGTTTAACGCGCCTACCGGATATTCAGCGCATTGTCCGCGTAAAATCCGCATAATCTCGAATAAAGCTTCTATATCGTATAACTTTTTTCCAAAATTGTCAAGGGGGAAAATGATAAAATTTACAGAAAAGTCATAGAGTTTTTGTCTGTCCATATCCGAAAGACATATTTTTTTGTATTTTGAGTCGGGATAACCGTAAAAATAAAGAATTTCAAAATTATCCGGATACATTTCAAGTAATTTAAGCTTTATTTCTCCTGCAAGAAGTTTGTTGTCAGTTTCGGTTATGAGGGTTGCGGTACGTGTGTTGACAATATTTTTACGAAATAAATGCGCCGGAATTATGTTTATACCTTCTGTTGCGGTAATACCGGAAGCTGTGCATATATATTCGGCTGTTCCTTCGCATGGAATTATTTTTATATTATCCGGATTATTTTCTGCAATTTTTTGTACAAGAATATCTCCGATAGCGGGGGATCCGGAAACACACAGTATAACTTCGCAAGACTCCGCTTCTTTGCATATATAATCGTACATTGCATTGTACATATCATCAAAAGATTCGGCTGTTTCGTAAAATCGGTCAAGCGTTTCAAGCCGGATGCCTCTGTTCAGCATTTCCTGTACTGCACAATGCTTGTCGGTACGGCATATAATCTTTTTGGCTGTATTGTCAGCTTCAAACAGCAGCTTGTAGCCTTCCAACGACAGCCCGTTTATATCTCTGTATCCCAATCCTACAACGGTAATTTTATTCATATGTTAATCAATCCAAAAAACGTGAAAGCTTTGCAGCTATCAGTTCTCCTTTCGGTATAAATTCGAGGTCTTTCTTTTTTATTGAATGTGTTATCAATGCCATTGCAAAATATATTATAACTCCTGCAATTATTGCCGCTCCCATGGAAATTATGATGTGTCCGAGAGCTTTGTTAAGCATTATATATGTTACAAGTGCCACAGCTCCCATAATCAAGCTTGAAATCAGCGGTTTTACAAACGTCTGCATTATTTCCAATCTGAAGCCTGTGAAATATTTTACACTTGCCACATCGAGTATTGCTGCAAAAACGAATATTGCGATTGTTCCTATTGCAGCGCCTATGATATTAAGCGACGGTATTTTTGTAAGGAAATACGTCAAAGGTATTTTTATAAGCACCGCACCCAAAGCAAGGTTTATTACAGGAATGTTTTGTTTACCGAGCCCTTGCAGTATCGCTGTTGCCGCGTGTATGATAGGCAGCGCAAGCACTGTCATGGACATTACTCTCAGGCACTTGATGGCAATAAGCATTTCCCATTCGGAATAGTTTGAATAAAGTATTTTTATAATAGGTTCGGCAAGCACGCATAAACCTATTGCACAGGGAAATGTTATGAGAGTTGTGAGTCTGAGGCTTGTGGAAGACTTTCTTCGTACATCGGCAGCATTGCGTTTTGCGTGTGCCTGAGATACGGCAGGAACTATTGATATTGCCAATGAGGTTGAAAATATGAGCGGAAGAGCCGTTATAGGCGAGCAGGTTCCGGACATTATTCCATAAAGGCTGGTAGCAAGAGATGTTACAAATTTCTCATATATTACGGGAAATTCGGATGCTATCTGAGTCATTGACATTGCGGAATCGATTATAACGTTATTTTTTTCTGCATATTTTATTATGCTTTGTACATTGAAGGGCAAACCGTCAATATCTGCGATGATGTCTTTAAGACCGTTTATTACTATAAGCTGGTCTATCATTGATACGAGCGGCAGTATAGCGGAACCTATTGCCACCGGAAGAGCAATCATTACAACGTCTTTTATTATCTGTTTTGAAGAGATACGAGCGGTTTGTATCTGCATTGAATGTATATCGGATAGAATTTCTTTTTTCTTTCCGTTATAAAGAATTACGATATATATTAATGCGACCAATTCACTGAGCATAACGCCTGCGACTGCGCCTACGGCTCCCCATAATTTTCCGAATCTGACAAAATACAGAGCAAATCCAAGGCCTGCTATAAGTTTTATGAACTGTTCTATAATCTGAGAAACGGCAGTCGGAATCATGTTCTGCATACCCTGGAAGTAACCTCTGTACGCAGAAAGAACCGATACGAACAATATAGCCGGCGCTATTGCAAGAAGAACATATTTTGAGTCGGCATTGCCCTGTTTTTGGGCGATCAGTCCGCTGAATATTGCCAATATTGCCATTGCGGCAAAACCGAGAGCGAACATGAGCACTTTTGAAAGACAAAAAGTCCTGTTTGCAAGCCTATAGTCGCCTGTATTTACGGCACGGGCAACTAATCTTGATATTGCTACCGGAAATCCCGCGGAAGAAATAACGAGAAGAAAAGAATACATGGGATATGCAAGCTGGTATATTCCCATACCTTCCGAGCCTATAATGTTGGTTAACGGTATTCTGAAAATAGCACCCAGTATTTTTACTATTATGCCTGCAACAGATAATATTGCGGCACCGTTGATAAAGTTTGTGACATTTTTTTTCA
>CAJLXE010000216.1 GCA_905210525.1 uncultured Clostridia bacterium
ATCACCTATTATCAAGATATTTATATCATACACCTAAATAAATTTTATTCAACACAAAATTATGACTTTTTGCATTGAAAGGTGGATTAAAATGATATTATGAAAATATTTACTTCAATTTAATCATATTTGTAACGATTTTGTAACAATATAATATTGTTGTGATATATCGCCGCATCGTAATATATGTATTTTTCTGTTGTTATATATCACGTTTTCGTCCGAAATTAATATTTTGTTGTCATTACATTCATATTCTCCACCCTTGTATCCGACATAGCATAATATTGCACCTTTTGCAGGCAAAATCCGACTCCGTCTGCACCCAAAAAACAGTTGAAAAATTTCAATAAATATAGTACAATATAATAAGAGTTCTCGCGGACGGCTTTTATTGCGGTATCAACACCCTTTGTATGCCGTTTAGCTATAAATAAGGAGGAGCTTTGCTAAAGCAGGGCTATGTTATCTGTAATGAAAAAAATAAAAAGAGCATTATTAAAGCTGAGCGGGGAAGCATTATCGGACAAAAAAGGTAATGCTTTTGATTTCAATAAAATCGACGCGGTTGCAAAACAAATAATCGGCTTAACAAACGTAGGCATACAGCTCGGAGTTGTCATCGGTGGAGGCAATATATGGAGAGGGCGTTCAAGCGGCGACATGGACAGACCTCAGGCAGACAATATGGGAATGCTCGCAACCGTAATCAATTCTCTTGCGCTTCAGGATTCGCTCGAAAGACTCGGCGCAGGCGCTGTCGTTGTTTGTTCGGTGGAAATGCCCAAAATTGCCGAATCTTTCAACAAACATAAAGTGGAAAAATATTTTGCGGAAGGCAAAACCGTAATATGCGCCGGAGGAACCGGAAATCCATTCTTTTCCACAGACACGGCAGCTGTTCTTAGGGCACTCGAAATCGACGCCGACATAATTCTTATGGCAAAGGCAATAGACGCGGTTTATGACAAGGATCCGCACAAATATGTTGACGCGGTACGTATTCCGCGAATGAAATATAAGGATATATACGAAAAAAATCTTCAGGTAGTGGATATGACGTCCGCAACGCTCTGCATGGAGCATGACCTTGATACGTTCGTATTCGGTCTTTCGGAAGAAAACAATATGCTCAAAGCCATAAACGGCGAAGACATAGGTACATACATAACAAAATAATATATAAGGAGGATTTCAAAATGGCAGAAGAATTTGATTTTGACGAATTTATGATGGAAACGGAGGAAAGCATGGAAAGCGCAATAAAGGCGCTTAAAAATGAGCTTTCGGGAATACGCGCCGGTCGGGCTAATCCTCTCTTGTTGGAAAAAGTTCAGGTGGACTACTACGGAACCCCGACTCCCGTAAACCAGATTTCAAACGTAAGCGTCCCCGAAGCAAGAATGCTCGTTATTGCACCTTGGGAAAAAGCTATGCTTGCCGAAATTGAGAAGGCTATTCTCAAATCGGATATAGGCATCACGCCCAACAGCGACGGTAAGGTTATACGTCTTATATTTCCAGAGCTTACATCCGAGCGCCGCGCTCAGCTTGCAAAAACAGTATCAAAGATAGGCGAAGACACAAAGGTAGTCATCCGTCAGGCACGCAGAAACGCACTCGATAAGGCAAAAAAAGCAGAGAAAGACGGTTCTCTCACCGAAGACGATCTCAAAGGCATCGAAAAGGACGTTCAGGAGCTTACCGATCAATATATAAAGAACGCCGACGCAGCCGTTGAAGACAAAAATAAGGAAATTACTCAGCTGTGACGCTTTTGGACCAATTTATAGGTATGCCGCCCGAAAAGGCAACCGGGATTCTCAAAGGCAGAGACGTAAAAATAAAGGATATTTCATCACCGGATAAATATCACGCAAACACAGCTTCGTCACTCAGAATCGTAAGAGCAGCGGATGTAAACGGAATTATTGAATTATATGTTGCAGGATTCAAAGACGACGTATGAATAATACTCATACGCCGTCTTTTTGTACATAAAAAGGCAAAACACTGCTCTTTACCGCTCTGCAATAAACTAAAAGTGTGAGTAACTCAACGGCTTCTCACACTTTTTCTTTATTCTTCTGTTTTTGCTTTATTCTTCTTTTCAATCAGGTTGGCATATCTTTTGAGAGCCATATCCACTATACCGCTCCACGGCACGGGAATGGTATTGCGCGCATTCATGCCCACACGCACTGCCTCAGGCAAAGCCTTTTCCATCGTAAGCGCTATGCTTTCGGGTGTATCGTCACACAAAAAGCAGTTCTCGCCGTCAATCCCGTTCTGTGCGGCGCATGAGTTGCGTATCATCAACGCAGGCGTTCCTGCCGCCGCCGCTTCTCTGAGAACAAGAGGTGCGGAATCATACAATGACGGAAATATAAACAGATCGGCGCGCGCATAAAAACGCATAAGCTTGTTTCTGTCGGAAATGTGCCCCGTAAATACGGTTTTTCCGCCAAGTCCCTTTTCTTCCACAAGCTCTCGCATTTTTTCGGCATCGGGTCCCTGCCCTATGAATACCATTTTGAAATCATCGTGAGTTTTTGCGTATATTTCAAGTGCTTCTATTATATGCCTTGTGTTTTTCTTGAAATTATGCTGTCCCACAAATAAAAAAACGTTTCCGTCACCGAGCGAATACGCGGACTGAATAAGCCTCCTGTCTTCATCTGTCGGATACCAAAGGTCGGTACCGTTCGGCATGATTACAATTTCTCCGTTATATCCATATCCCTTGAGTACATCGGCTGTCGATTCGTTTACAGTCCACACCTCGTCGCATTTGTTAAAAAACGACACCACATAATTTGTTCCGAGCCGCGCCCAAAATTTGCTGTGTGTCTTTGCATAGAAATCGTCGTAGTATTTTGAATGAAATGTCGCGACTATCGGAATATTGCGCTGTTTTGCAATTCTCGCCGCTTCAAGTCCGGATGAAAACGGGCTGTGCGCATGAACTATTTCAAATTTTATTCCTTTTACCTCGCGAAGATAATTCAAATCAATTCCGGGCAATCCGAGCCTGTACGCTTCGTGAGGCATAGGCAGGCTTATATGATTGATTACATTCAGCGTGTCCTCAAGAACCGCGTCCTCATCCCCTTTTTTTGTTTTCGGGGCTATGTAA
>CAJLXE010000217.1 GCA_905210525.1 uncultured Clostridia bacterium
AATAATTCTGTACCCTCTTGCCGCCGCAGCCGAGGCAAGTCCTATGCCCGTATTGCCCGATGTCGGCTCTATTATCACAGAACCTTCTTTCAAAAGCCCTTTGCTTTCGGCGTCGTCTATCATCGCCTTTGCAATTCTGTCCTTAACCGAACCCGCCGGATTAAAATATTCCAGCTTTGCAATAACCTTCGCTTTGAGTCCAAGTTCTTTTTCTATATGTGTAAGTTCAAGAAGAGGTGTTCTTCCTATAAGCTGATCAGCTGATGTATATATTTCTGACATAACTTTTCATCCCCTTTTCTGTATTTTATAAGTAGTTTTTATCAATGCTTTATGCGTTTATCACACTTTGCAGCTATGTACGTTCCCAGACTTTGAAATACCTGTACCAATATTATAAGTATTATAACCGCAAAAAGCATAACAAGATATTTGTATCTGTAATAGCCGTAGTTAATGGCTATCTTTCCTATACCGCCGCCGCCGACTATACCGCTCATTGCAGTATAACCGAGAATGGTTGTAATTGCTATTGTGAAATTTGAAATAAGAGAAGGCACGCTTTCCGGTATCATAACCTTCACTATTATCTGCATAGGAGAAGCTCCCATGCTCTGTGCCGTTTCGATTATATTCGGGTTAAGCTCCCTGAGACTGCTTTCCACCAAACGCGCCGCAAACGGGAATGCTGCGATAACAAGAGGTACTATTGACGCCGTTGTACCTACCGATGTGCCCACAATAAGTCTTGTAAGAGGTATGACCATAACCATCAATATTACAAAAGGCACAGATCTGAGCATATTTATTACAACATTAAGTATACCCATAAGCCATTTCGGCAACGGAAGTATTCCTCCTTTTTCTCCCACCACAAGCAACACACCGAGCGGAAGTCCTATTATTATCGCAAAAAAAGTAGATAAAAGTGTTACATAAACAGTGTCCCAAAGAGCTTGCGGCATTTCGTTTACCAAAATATCAACAGCCTCGTTTACTGTATCGGAAGCAAATATATTATCGAACATCGTCCTGCACCTCCTCTGCCGTAACGTCTTTTACTTTGCTTAAATAATCCGTTGCTTTTTTTATAATATTATCATCATTCGGCAATCCCAATAGCATTTTGCCGTAAACTTTCTCTCCCATGCATCGCGTGGACGCGTATAAAATATTCGCCGCAATATGTTCGTCTATTGCCATTTGAGTTATAATTGGAGTTCCTGCCGCAAGCGCGCCGTTAAACACGACTTTTATAATTCTCTCACCGTTTTCAAAAGACGGGATCTCATCCTCAGCTTCGGGAAATACCATATGCTTTGCCGCCGTTGATTTCGGGTGTGAAAATACATCGCATACGTCACCTTCTTCGACTACCTCTCCGTTTTCCAATATCGCAACCCTGTTGCATATTTCTTCCACAACGCTCATCTGATGAGTAATGACTATAACCGTAATGCCGAGCCTTTGGTTTATATCCCGTATAAGTTTCAATATGGAACGTGTCGTTTTCGGGTCAAGCGCGCTCGTTGCTTCATCGCAAAGCAGTACCTTAGGATCCGTAGCAAGAGCTCTCGCAATGGCAATTCTCTGTTGTTGTCCTCCGGAAAGCTGTGCGGGATATGAATTTGCTTTGTCCGGAAGTCCCACGAGTTCAAGGAGTTCAAAAGCACGTTCTCGCGCCTGCGCCTTCTTCACTCCGGCAAGTTCGAGCGGAAAGCAAATGTTTGCAAGGCAGGTCTTTTGCATAAGCAAATTGAACCCCTGAAATATCATTGTTATATTTCTGCGTGCTTTGCGCAATTCCGCCGGAGACAAAGCTCCCATATCCTGCCCGTTTACAATAACTTTACCCTCCGAAGGGCGTTCAAGCATATTTATACATCTGACGAGCGTACTCTTGCCGGCTCCGCTCATACCTATTATTCCGTAAATATCACCGTCATCAATGGTCAGGTTGATATTTTTAAGCGCTTCAACGGAATGATCTGCCGTTGAAAATGTTTTTGTTAAATTCTGAATTTCAATCATGAGCGTCTCCGATACTCAAAACCGGGCAGCTGCAATATATTCAGCCGCCCGATTGTATTGTTATTTTTTAAGTGCGTCAAGTGTTGTCTGTTTGCCGCCGTAAAGACCCATAGGCTCTACGTGTATCGAGCACACCGAAACAATGTGAGTCTTATTCTCAGCATTAAAGTCATCAAGGTACGGCTTGTGCTGGAAGTAATTTGCGTCGATTTCTCCGCTCTCAACAACATTATTCGGCTGAACATAGTCTGAAAATTCCCGAATATCAAGCGTTATACCCTTTTCTGCGAGAATTTGTTTTGCAACACCGAGTATTTCCGCATGAGGTGTAGGCGATGCCGCAACAGAAATCTTTTGTCCTTTAAGTGCATCATAATCTACCGATGAATCATATCCGTCACCCGGATTTTCAACAGTGCTTACCACGCCGCCGTCCTTATATTTTTCCTTTATAAAATCTACAACCTGCTTGCTTTCCAAAGCAGCCTTGAGCGCTTTTATTTTATCCGTATTTTCATTTCCTTCTTTTACCGCAAGTATATTACCGTATGCAGCCGAAGAACCTTCTATCGCAAGCGAATCCTTTGCAGGATTTTTGCCTGCCGGAATTGCATAGTTTGAATTGATAATCGCATAATCAACGTCCTTAAGTGTTACCGGCAGCTGTGCGGCTTCCACTTCCTCAATTTTGATATTATACGGATTTTCAACTATGTCTCTTACCGTAGCGGTAATTCCAACGCCGTCCTTAAGCTTTATGTATCCGAGATCCTGAAGCAAAAGCAATGCTCTCGCCTCGTTTGTAGTGTCGTTCGGAACAGCAATTACAATCTGATCGTCTTTTCCTGTACAAGCGGTAAGCGCAAACAGTGATACCGAAAGTACTGCAGTCAAAATAATTGAAATAATTTTTTTCATAGTAATTAACTCCTTTACTGATTATGTCTTAATTATAAAATGTTATTGTAAAATCGAAAAGTTATATTATGTAAAATCTATGTTAAATAATTTTGTAAAAAAGCTGAATGTAAAGTAAAATTTAACAAAGCCCTCTCATCATTTTAATGAGAGGGCTACATAAGCGTTATTTTTTCTTT
>CAJLXE010000218.1 GCA_905210525.1 uncultured Clostridia bacterium
CAATGACAGGAGAAATAACGCTTCTCGGCAGAGTTCTGCCCATAGGCGGACTTAAGGAAAAACTGCTCGCTGCTAAACGCATGGGTATAAAAACGGTAATAATTCCGTTTGATAACAAGAAAGATACGGAAGAAATACCTGAATCCGTAACGGAAACAATGCAGATAGTATTTGCCAAAACAATAGACGACGTTTTAAGTGTTGCTTTGGAAAGTCTGCCTGCCCCGAAGCAATAAACAATATTTATAAGGAAATTTATTTATGGAAATCATACAAATGCGTTTTGAAACAAGCGCCGCAAAATCCTCTCAGTTTATAAATGACGGTATACCACAGATTGTTATAACAGGCAAATCAAATGTGGGCAAGTCATCACTTATAAATTCCATAGGCAACAACGGAAAACTTGCCCGGACAAGTTCTACCCCGGGAAAAACACGTCTTATAAATTATTTTTCCGCAGATAATTCCTTTTATATAGTCGATTTGCCGGGATACGGCTTTGCCAAGGCGCCCAAAACAGAACAGGCACAGTGGCAGTCTCTTATGGACAGCTTCTTCAAA
This sequence comes from uncultured Clostridia bacterium, assembly GCA_905210525.1. GTDB lineage: Bacteria > Bacillota > Clostridia > HGM11327 > HGM11327 > SIG351. The sequence goes on from CAJLXE010000218.1 coordinate 565, forward strand.
AGCGGCTCCGCACAAAACGCCCTTATGCTCGTTGATATACGCCACGAACCGACAGCCGAAGACAAGCTTATGCGCGACTACCTGATGTACTATAATTTCAATATCACGGTTGTTGCGACAAAAGCCGACAAAATCGCCAAATCCAAAGTTAACACATATGTTGCAGGAATAAAAAAATCACTCGGCTTTCCGAATGAAACAAATATTATTCCATTTTCATCGCAAACGGGATTTAACCGCGATTATCTCGTGCAGACAATAAGGCAAATTGTTTTTGCCGAATAACAAATTTCCATTTTACAAATCGATTTAAATGTGTTATACTATCATTAACCGATAACAATAAATTAATACAGAAAGGAGCAACAGCATCTGACATGATTAAGTTTGACAGTCAATATCATTTATATGATATAACGCCGATTGAAAATATGTTTATACAACAATATCTTGTAAAATCGCCCGGTGATTATGTCAAAATATACATATTCTGTCTGAATTGCTGTTACTACCCCGACGGAAGCGGCATTACATATGATTCAATAGCGTCCGCGCTCAAACTCACTACGGAAGATGTACAGCGTGCATTGAGATATTGGAGCAGACTCGGAATAATGACGGTCGAAAGCAAAGACGATTCTTTGGAAATAGAAATGCACAGCATGAAAGATATATTCCTGAAGTGCGATTTTTCCGACAAAGTTGAGCTTTATAAGTATGCCGGATTCAATAATGCGCTGTCCGAAGCTTTTGCTCCTCGTATTCTCGATACTCAGGATTACCTCTTGTATCAGGATATGATAACAATGTTTGATGTAAGCGAAGAATACGTCATAGAAGCCGTAAAATACAGCGTAAAAACAACAAAAAATACCGATGTACCGTATAAATACGTCGAAAAAGTAATTGAAACCTGGAAAAACGAAAATATAAACGATGTAGACGCAATCAAAAAGCATCTTGAAAAGAGCGATGCTGCATATCGTGAAATAGGCAGCATACTGAAATATCTCGGCATGAACCGTGCGCCTACAATTCCGGAGCTTAACTGCTACAAAAAATGGACGGATGAATATAATTTTACATTCGATTCAATAAAAGAAGCGTGCAGTGCAACGCTGAATGCGACCACCCCTACAATAAAATATCTTGACTCGATACTTACAAGCCTGCATGACAAAAAAGCAACCACGCCTGAACAAATAAGCGCGGTAAAAGAAAATACAGATAACTACCGAAATAAAGTAAGAAAATTGCTTTATTATCTCGGCTTGAGAGGCACGCCGTCCGCAATACAAATACAAAAATACATCAAATGGGAAAAGGATTACGGCTATAACGAAGAAGCAATCTCCATTGCCGCAAGCATGATAACCAACAGCAAGAGTCCTTATGAAGCGCTCGATAATCTGCTCGAATCATTTTATATGAACGGAGTTGCAGATGCAAACGGTATGCTTGCATATATGAACCAAAAACATATATACGATGACGACATAAAGAAAATTCAGAAAGAATTAGGCAAAACGGAAGAAATAGCCGAAAACGAGCGTGAATACATGAAGCGTTGGCGTGAAACGCTCAAAATGCCTCAGGATGTCATTCTTTTTGCCGCCGGACTTGCTGCCACAGCCGAAAAACCGTGGATATATATGAATAAAGTTCTGCTGACGTGGAGCAAAAATAACATATATTCGCTTAAAGACGCTCAGAATTATAACGAATCTGCCATGACGGCAAATAACAGCTACAATACTTCTGTTGCGCCGGTAAAAAAAGAAAAGAAATACTCTTTTACAAATATAGACAATCACAATTATACCGAACAGGATTACGATTCTATGTTCGATAATTTCGGCGGATTTGAATCCAAAAGTTAAATCTGCCTGCACATTGCCGAGCGGAAGGAGAGTGAGAAAATAAAAAGATGTCCGAAGATATATATATGCTGGTTCAGAACAAATATATGGCATTACGCCGCACGGCAGAACAGCGATGTGCCGATGCAATAGATCATTTGTATGAACATCATCCCGAACTCAAACAAATTACAGAGCAAATAACGAACATTAACAGTTCTCTCATAAAGGCTTCCCTTAAGCATATGCCGGAATCCGAATTGCAAAAACTGAAAACCGAGCTTGATTCCCTGAAAAAACGCCGTGAAGAATATATGACCGCAAACCATATAGATAAAGGCATTTTCTTACCTAAATACAATTGTGCCGATTGCGGCGATACGGGAAGATTGCCCAACGGACTCAGATGTCACTGTTTTAATGATTATTACTCTCAGTACAAATTCGGTGACGCTGATATGCAGATTCTGGAGCGCGAAAATTTTTCTACATTTAATGCAAACGTTTTTCCGGAAACAACCGCTTCGGGAGTAAAACAAAGAGCTCAAATGGAACATCTCAAAGCGGCTCTTATGGATTATTGTGAAAAATTTCCCGATGTTCCCAAAAAAAACATAATTATAGCCGGACTCACGGGAACAGGCAAAAGTTTTCTCGTAAACTGCATAGCCAAAGCACTTGACGATCGTATGTTTTCTGTTATA
>CAJLXE010000219.1 GCA_905210525.1 uncultured Clostridia bacterium
ACCGCGCATATTATTTGCAAGAGGGTTGTATAACACACGCATTGTAATTACCGTGCCTTTGTATTTGAAATTAAGGCGTTCCTTTCGTTTAATATTTCATTTTTCGACAAAATTCTACCATGCCAAAATAAACTGTACGTAACACTAAAATAAACTGAACATAAACTTTGCAAAATATATACCATTAAAGCAAAAAATATGATATAATTTACATATAATCCGAATTACAGGATAATTGACCGCCGGAGACGGACACATTTTGCCTTGTGCGCGCATATATTGTATTATTATGCAATGTTTTTGAAAGGTGAGAGGCAAAATGAAGTTGAAAAAGCGCGGCCGGGCGGGGCGTATTATTATAATTGCGGCGGTTATCGCAATTTTGAGTACAGTATTTCTTGCGGTTGCGGACAGTGCGTTGAAGCCTGCACTGAACGCGCTTGCAGAGGCGAGAGTTCGTTATTATGCAGTCGATATAATGAATCGGGCAATAAAAGAAGTAACGTCGCATACCGATGTGAAATCCGTAGTGGATATACTTACAAATGACGACGGTTCAATCAGGCTTGTGCAGACGGATTCCGCAGTTATGAACAGACTTTCCACGCAGGTAAGCGAGCTTGCGCAGGAGATGCTTCAGGAACTGAAAAATATAAACGTGTCGATACCGATGGGGTCGCTTGTGAGCAACGGTCTGTTATCGGGCAAAGGCCCGGATATACATATAACAATGATTCCGGCAGGTTCGGTAAATACGGATTTTTCAACCGAATTTGAAAATGCAGGCATAAATCAGACGCGGCACAGGGTATATCTCAAGGTGAGTGCCGAAGTGCAGATAATTGCGCCGCTTTCGGGAGGCTCGATAGAAGTCAGTACGGTTGTGCCGATAACGGAAATGATAATAGTGGGGGAAGTTCCCAATACGTATATACACGTAGACAAAGCACAGGATATACTGGATCTCGTGCCGTAAATTTTCACGAAAAAAAGCGAGTATCGTACTCGTAAAAAGGAGTAATTTTATGAATCTTCAACATCTTAAATATGTGGCTGAGGTTGCCAAAACAAATTCGATAAGCAAGGCGGCGGAAAATCTTTATATGGGTCAGCCTAATCTCAGCAGGGCGATAAAGGAGCTTGAGGATTCGCTCGGTATAATTATTTTTGAAAGAAGCAAGCACGGCATAACCGTCACTCCGGACGGTGAAGAATTTCTTATGTATGCAAAGCGCATACTGCATCAGGTTGACGAGGTCGAATCTTTGTATAAAAACGCAAAAACGCATAAACAGCGCTTTTCGATATGCGTACCGAGAGCAAGCTATATATCGGAAGCATTTACGAGATTTGCTTCATCAATAAAAAAGGATATTCCCGCCGAGATATTTTATAAGGAAACCAATTCCATGCGTACCGTGAATAACCTTCTGAAAGAAGAATATAACTTAGGCATAGTGAGATATCAGGCAGGATTTGACGAATATTACAACAGAATGTTTACCGAAAAAAATATAGAACACGAGCTTATAACCGAATTTTCGTATATACTTGCGGTATCGGCAAAGTCGCCGCTTGCAGGCAAAAAAAATATTTTGCCTCAGGAGCTTGCCGATTACATAGAGGTATGCCATGCGGATCCTTATGTGCCGTCGCTGCCGCTTATAGACGTAAAAAAAGCCGAGCTTTCCGAATATGTAAACAAAAGAATATTTGTTTTTGAACGCGGAAGCCAGTTTGATATACTCGAAAATGTGCCGGGGACGTTTATGTGGGTTTCTCCCATGCCGCAGAAATTTTTTGAAAAATACAATATTGTAAAAGCGGAGTGCGCGGCTGAACCAAAAGTATATAAGGACGTGCTTATTCACAGAAAAGATTACAAACTGTCCTCGCTGGACAATGATTTTATTAACGCGCTTTGCATGGTTAAACGCGAAATATTCAAATAAAAAGCATATCAATACCGACGTATCGATATTTGTATATCGATACGTACATATCAATACTGACGTATCGATATGCTTTTTTTATATTTTACAAAACCGAAATGTAATGCTATAATAATATCGTTGAGTCTTGAAACGGCAATTACGGTTGCAATATTTCCGGAGTATGTATATTATGAGCGGAAACAACCGATATTAAGGAGGACGGAGCATGGATGGAAAACAGGTTTCAAAAGCGGCAATGCAAAGACTGCCGTTGTATCTGGCGTATTTAAGAACAGTTCCGTTCAGAGAGAATATTTCATCGGCAGTGATTGCGAGTGAGCTTGGCTTGGGCGAAATACAGGTCAGAAAGGATCTGGCGTCGGTGAGCGGAGCGGGCAGACCGAAAACGGGCTACCGAACGGAAGAGCTTATTGCGGATCTGGAGGATTTTCTCGGATACAGGAACATAGACAATGCGATTGTTGTGGGCTGCGGAAGACTTGGTACGGCAATACTTGATTACAGCGGGTTTTGCGAGTACGGAATGAATATTGCGGCAGGCTTTGAATCTGATTTATCTAAAACGGGCGTTTCTCAGACGGGAAAGGAAATACTTCCGCTGGACAGGCTCAGGGAATATTGCGGTATGTCGGATATAAAGATTGCAATATTGTGCGTTCCGCCGGATTGCGTTCAGGAGGCGTGCCGGACGTTGGCAGACGCGGGAATAAAGGCTGTTCTCAATTTTGCGCCTGTTTGTCCGTCGGTTCCGGAAGGGATGACGGTAAAAAACGTAAATATAGCGGCACAGCTTGCACAGCTTGCGAATAGTATGTCAAAACAGGGAAAAACGTTAACTTGATCGGCAGTTGAATATAAAAGATAATTAATGTATAATAAATCTGCCAATGGCGGTTTAATATAAAGTTTTTTAGTCGTTGCGGTATTTTTGCCGCAGAACAAAAGGAGGATATAAATGAAAAAGAATGAGCGTAATATCGTTGACAGCGTTGAAACGTTGGAGAACGAAATTGCAAAGGTAAGAGCGGCTCAGGACGAGTACGCAAAATATACGCAGGAGCAGGTTGACAAAATATTTTTTGCGGCTGCGGTTGCG
>CAJLXE010000220.1 GCA_905210525.1 uncultured Clostridia bacterium
TATTGCGGATAAAGGCGTAAAAAACGGTATTGTTCTTTGGCCGCTGAGAACTGCGCTCTCCGGTAAAATGTCAACTCCCGGCGGCGCAACGGAAATAGCATATATCATCGGCAAAGATGAAACTCTGGCAAGAGTAAATAAAGCTGTAAATTTCATCCAAGAATCACTGTGATGAATTTATATAAAATCGAGACACTTAACAAGGAGACTGACATGAAAAAAATTAATGTTACAGTTTGGAATGAAGGTTATCACGAAAGAGAAAGCGAAGACGTTCGCAAAGTATATCCCGAGGGCATACAGGGATGTATAGCATCTTTTATGAAAGAAGATGAAGAAATAGGTACTGTTCGTGCTTTTACAATGTACGATGAAGAACAGGGCTTTAAGGAAGAGGATCTTGCAGATACCGATGTTCTCATTTACTGGGCACATTGCTGCCACGGTTCTATCGAGGACAAATATGTGCAGAGAATATATGAGCACGTTACAAGACGCGGCATGGGATTGATTCTTCTCCATTCTGCACACGCTTCTAAGATATTCTCGAAGCTTTGCGGAACAGATACAGGTGATCTCAGATGGCGTGAGTCCGGCGACAAGGAGCGTATATGGGTAATGGAACCCCAGCATCCTATATGCCACAATCTGCCCGAATATTTTGAACTTGAGCACGAGGAAACATACGGCGAGCGTTTTGTAATACCTGCTCCCGATGCTCTCGTATTTATGAGCTGGTTCAGCGGCGGTGAAGTATTCCGCAGCGGTGTATGCTACAACAGAGGATACGGCAAAATATTCTACTTCAGACCCGGTCACGAAACATTCCCGACATACTATAACGCAACAGTTCAACAGGTATTGAAGAATGCCGTTAAGTGGGCTGCTCCCGTTAACTTCCCGAGAATGCAGACAGGTTGGACGCCATCTTTGGAAGATGTACAGAAATAAATAAATAAATAAATAAATAATATGCTATACAGAATAAAGCGTTTCGTCAATGCGGAACGCTTTATTTTTATTTTCTGTGTTTTCTGTATGCAGCCGGTGTTTCACCTGTTGCCGCTTTGAATTGCCGTATAAAATGATATTTATCTGTATAACCGAGTTTTTCGGCAATTTCATATATACTGCTCTGCATATCCGAAGTTAATACAGATTGTGCATGATAAATCCTTGCTTCAATTACATCTTTCATCGGAGATGTTCCGAAAAAAGCTTTGTAAACAGCATGAAACCTTGACGGGCTTAATGAAGAAAGAGCTGCCATTTCGGCTACCGACCACTTGTGTTCCGGTTCAAGCAGTATCTTTTGCCGTACTTCACGAAGTTTTCCGTATGAATTTTCTTCAATTTCATAATACTGTTTTTCCGTAAGTGCGCGAGAAAATTTAATCAGAAACTCAGTCATGTACACGTTAAGCATTTCATCCTTAAAATTTCCCCCGGAATAAAATTCAGCTTCGGCTTTTCTGAATATTTCGGAAATAAACGCAGTGCTATAAGGATAAAGCACTTCATTTTGAGGTATATTGAATTTAATAAGAAGATCATTCAGTGAAGCGTCTATGTGTACCCAATTATGCAAAACTGCATTATCAGGAGAACTGAAGCATTGCGGCGTACCCGGAGAATAAAATATACAGGCTCCCGGCGTTGCGCTGTATGTTTTCCCGTTAACGGTTATGTCACAATTTGTCATAAAGTGTAAAAACGTATAATCATCCCTGCCCTCAGGACGCTCTAAACGAAAGCCTACCTGTTCGGGCCAATCATGACGGAGCAAAATTACATTCATCAATGCCTCCCGTATTTACTGTACAGCTTTTGCGCAGCATATAAATATACCGCATAATTTTATATAACATCAATATGTAAACGGCAGTATCGGAATACCTGCCTATGTCATCAATATATATACTGTCAAACGCATTTAAATTGTCGGTACTCAGTTTACCGTCAGATTCTCCCTCATCCGGATCATCAAAGTTAATGCGGAACAATCCTCCTTTTCTTCTGCCGTGCTTCCCCGGCAAACAGAATATGTCATCTTCTGTTCAAATTGTACATCCGGTTTATAAATCCGTTTTTACTTACCGCAAATGCGCACTTACTCGGATTTATCAAAGTATTTTTATCCAATAATTTTTCCCATGTTCCAATTAATTCCGTTATCGTGCACAATTTCGTTTTCCGGACCGATGTTGCCTCATTAAAGAAAATTCCGCTGTTTCACAATACAGACATGACTTCAAACGTTTTACAAAATTAAATTCCGTCTTCAATATTCTCAAAAGCAGTCTGTAATTTTTTGCAAAAAGAAATATATCTCATTCTATTTTAAGATCATCACAGAATTGTTAAGTGTATTTCAACCGCCTTTAGTTATGTCTGTTGTCTGCCGTATTTCGCCTTTGTCTGAACTTTTTATAATTTTTATATCGATTTGCGCCCAATCCGAATTGCTTTCCAGACATTCTTAATATTAATTAACTCAATATTTCGTCATCTTCAAGTTTGCCTACAACCTTACCTGCACAGTATATGTTATCATATTCGTTAACATATACATCTTTGTATTTTTTATTAAGAGATATAAGACGATTCTTGCCTTTTTGCTTTATATAGCCGTCTCCGTTTACGACAAATATGCCTATTTCGCCTACATACACATCAGGTTGGGAATGAACAAGAACATTATCACCGTCAAAATATTCAGGCTCCATACTTGAACCGGAAACTGTCACAATGAAATCCGCTCGCTCAGTTTTTCTGGATCTTGCCACTTTCATCATTTCATAATTTCCTTCTCCAAGCATATATCCGCTGCCTGCTGCGGCTCTGTCTTCAAAATACGGTATATTTATAAAATCATCTTCTTCAGTGTACGGCAATACAGGTCTTGTAACCCTTTCATAATTTGTTTCAAGAACAGCCGATACTTCTTGTTTGCCTTTATCGTCAAGACAACGG
>CAJLXE010000221.1 GCA_905210525.1 uncultured Clostridia bacterium
ATAGCTGCCATTTTTTCGATATCCTCCGTTGTCTCTTCTTCAAGAACGTCCATGGCATCGTCAACCGTAACAATTCCCACCAATCGGTTTTCAGTGTCTACCACAGGCATGGCAATAAGACCGTATTTACTGAAATTGAGTGCAACATCTTCTCTTGAATCATGCGTATATGCAAAAATTTCATGCGTATCCATGAGCTCCGATATTTTTTTATCAAGCGGAGCAAGCAAAAGCTGGTGTACACTCACAACGCCCTTCAATATGCGTTGGGTATCTGTCACATAACACGTATATATGGTTTCTTTATCTATGGCAGTTTCGCGTATTTTATCGAACGCCGCACTCACAGTCATATCCGCTTTAAGATCCACAAATTCAATAGTCATTATGCTTCCGGCGCTTCCGTCCGGATAGTTAAGATACTGATTTATAGGTCCGCGCATATCTGCCGGGCAAATTCTCAAAAGTCTGCTTACTATACTTGCAGGCATTTCACCAAGCAAGTCAACCGTATCGTCAAGAAACATATCATTAAGCACGTCACGTATTTCTTTGTCTGTCATAGCTTCAATAAGCTGTTGTTGCGAATCCGTATCCATATAAGCAAATACATCCGCAGCCACATCTTTATCAAGCAGACGGAACAGTCTTATTGTGTTTTCATGCGACACATCGTTCAAAAGTTCGGCAATATCAACCGAATTAAGTTCGGAAAGTTCCCTTTTTACATCTCCGAATCTTTTCATGTCGAGTAAATCGACAATATTTGTTTTTGTTTCTTCAGGCATAGTAATTCCTCCGTTTTTGATTCTGGCAGTTCGTCAAAATCTCCTATGCCACGTAAGAATCCAACACCTTCAACAAGCTTTTCGGCAGATTTTACAGAAAAGTACGAAGGTACACCGGGCATATTGTAATTTTTTGACAAACATTTTTTAAATTTGTTTTTATGTTCTCGATTCTACTTCGATAAGGACCGGCGTCCATATATGCCCACCTCCGTATTAAAAATTTACAGTTTCGGTAAGTCTCCCAAAACCTTATTGCAGCGAAATATCAAAACACAATAACTTTGTCGCCTAAAAACGGCAATGCAACTATTTATGCTTCAATAAATCCATATTTGAGAACCGACAAGGTTTTTTAATGTAAAACCGCTCCGAAAGCCCCAAATAAGCTATTTTATTATAACACTTTTTTCCGTTTTTTTCAATAGCACAACAGCACAAACATAAGAAATACTGTTGAATTGACAACAATTCAACAATATTTTCCGACTGCCCTATATCACTTAATGATAAACGTTGACTTTCCTTTACGGGTCGGTTTGCCGTTCCGTCTTTATATACAAAGCAGGAGTCTGTTTTTATAAAAACAGGCTCCTGACAATGTATGATTTTAATATTAAAAATGTTTACAGATCAACCGAGTTTACCGATTCGATTATATTGGCATCCAACAGCTTCATAACAGGCTTTTTAATGCAGTTAACAGTAAGGAAATACAGCAATGCACATACGCAGACAGATATAACAACCATGACTACGAAAATATCCGTTGTGGGACACTCTACACGTAATTTATCCCGCAAATACAATACTGACGCTACAAATCCCAATATTGTTCCTACAATACCGCCTGTTAACAGCAGACGGGCACAGTCATTTTTAATGAGCTGCAAAATTGTCTTTTTGTTGGCGCCGACAGCTCTCATCAACATATAGCTGTGCATACTTGTACGCACTTTGACATAAGTACTGAGAGCAATGGCAAGCACAATCAAAATAACAAACAACGTAATGCTTACAACAAGCTGAATCTGATCTTCTCTTAATGTCTGATAGTATGCCTCTATCTCCGCAGGACGGTTTGCCATTGATGTATTGGGGGAATTTGCCAATATGCGCGTCAAAGCGTTCTCTATGTTTGCCTTTACCGCCTTATCATTCGGCTTTGTGTTTTTTATAACAACCATCTCATATCTGGTTGCCGGGTCAATTGACGACATATATTCCGCCGAGACAATAAATTTACTGTTATATCCGTAATCGCCATGATACGTTGCACCGACGGTAACTTCGGTAACGACATATTCAAATTCTATTTCATCGTATTTGGATTCCGCGCCGTTCGTTACTACCGGCGTAACCATTGTAAATGTATCGCCTACATTAAATACATCCGGCGCTATAATCTCCTTGCCCGAAATAAATTTTTCTTTATCAACAGAGCCGTTGTTTATCGTAATACTTGAAACCACTATATCATAACTCATACCTCTCATATCCGGTTCAGCAAGAATATCGTCAATTCCACCGCCTATGGCTTCCATTGCTTCGTAAAAATATTTGCTGTCTGCACTTGTAATATCTCTCTGATCGGACAATAAATGTGCTAAAAACGGATCGTCATCATTTGCTTTGAACAGGAAAAAATTGCTTATTGTATGATCCATATATGCGGAAACAATTTCTACGCCTTCCATATTGTATAACGAATCCACACTTTTTTGAGATATACCCATATTACGCGGAAACAGAACATGGAAGCTGGTAGCAGATGATGAGCCTGCGGTAATATATATTTTATAATCGTAGCTTGTTTCATTCAGCACGGAATAATATCTGGAACGCGTAGGAAACGTAGCTGAAAAATAACCGTAAACAGCCACAAACATACACACTGCCGTTAATATTACGGAAAATAGATTCTGTATTTTGTAATTCCTCATTGCCGCGCTTTGCCATATTCTATCAACGGATTGCGCTTTAGCTTTTTTACGTCTTATACGACGGCTTTTTATACGTACTGTACTTAACGGGCTTTTTCTGAACAGCAAAAGTAACGGCAATGTAAAAATCGCTAAAACAGTTACTCCCGCTATAAGCCAAGCCATCCAGAACGATGAAAAATTCAATGCAAACTCAAGGTTGTTT
>CAJLXE010000222.1 GCA_905210525.1 uncultured Clostridia bacterium
TTGAAAGCTTACATCTGCAGATTTTACACCGGAAACATTTTCAAGCGCTTTTTTAACTCTTTCTTCGCAATGTCCGCACATCATTCCTTCAATATAAAGCGTAACCGTTTCAGCCTCAGCAGAATTTTTTACCGCTTTATGCGCTCTGAATACCCGCTTATCGCGTATATTGAATAAATTAAGCCTCAATGCATTCATAACAACGCAAAAACTCGAAAGACTCATTGCCGCCGCTCATAGGGCTTAACTGCCAACCGAATATCGGGCGCCATATTCCCGCCGCCAATGTAATCCCGACAACATTGTAAAAGAACGCCCAAAACAAATTTTCGTGAATATTTCTTAACACAGCCTTGCCGAGCCTTATTGCTGCAGGTACATCGCGAAGCCTGCTCTTCATAAGCACAACATCTGCCGCATCTATTGCAATGTCGGTTCCCGCACCTATTGCAATGCCCACATCCGCACGGGTAAGCGCAGGTGCATCGTTTATTCCGTCTCCAACCATCGCCACGTTGCCCGTATGCTTAAGTCTTTTTATTACATCCTCTTTGCCGTCCGGCAAAACACCCGCAATAATCTCATCCACACCTGCACTTGTTCCTACCGCACGCGCAGTACGTTCATTATCACCTGTAAGCATAATAACCCTTATGCCAAGGTTTTTAAGCTCGCCTACCGCTTCCACACCGTCTTCTTTTATCACATCGGCTACCGCTATTATACCGATAATATTACCGTTTTCGGCAAAAAACAAAGGCGTCTTTCCCTGGTCTGCAAATTTTTCCGATGCTTTCTTCATGTCGTCAGACACAAATGCTTCAGTGCTTATATATTTTATATTTCCGGCACACAATTTACTGCCTTCCGAAGTCACCGCTTTCAGACCATTTCCCGGCAAAGCCTCAAAATCGGAAACATCAGAACCTTTTACTCCTTTTGCCGTTGCATATTCAATTACTGCTTTGGCAAGAGGATGCTCACTTTTAGATTCCAGCGAATACGCGGCTTCTATTAATTTTGATTCATCAATTCCGTCTGCCGGCAAAATATCGGTAACTCTCGGCTCACCTGTTGTTATTGTACCTGTCTTGTCAAGAACAACCGTATTTATTCTCCCTGCCGCTTCAAGAGACGCCGCCGTTTTGAATAAGATACCGTTTTTGGCGCCCATACCGTTTCCAACCATTATTGCCACCGGAGTAGCAAGCCCGAGCGCACAAGGACAGCTTATTACAAGAACAGAAATTCCTCTTGCCAATGCAAAACCTATATCATACCCTACCGCAAGCCATACCGTAACGGTAACAACGGCAATCGCAATTACCGCAGGTACAAATATTCCCGACACCTTATCTGCCGCTCTTGCAATAGGAGCCTTGGTTGCCGCAGCGTCGCTTACCATACGTATTATTTGAGAAAGCATGGTTTCTCCCGATACGCGCGTTGCCTCACATTTGATAAATCCCGACTGATTTACGGTTGCCGCACACACCTCGTCACCCGTATTTTTATCTACCGGAATGCTCTCTCCCGTTAAAGCGGCTTCATTTACCGCACTGTTTCCTTCAATAACAACGCCGTCAACAGGTATGCTTTCTCCCGGACGCACAACAAATATATCGCCTTTTTTTACTTGTTCAACGGGAACAACTCTTTCTTTGCCGTCAGATATAATATGTGCCGTTTTGGGTGCAAGAAGCATAAGACCTTTCAAAGCATCCGTTGTTTTGCCTTTTGCACGTGCCTCAAGCAACTTCCCGACAGTAATCAACGTTACTATCATTGCTGCCGATTCAAAATAAAATTCATGCATATAATGCATTGCGGCATCAACTCCGCTCTGAATCTGTACATTTGTCATTTCAAAAAGCACATATGTGCTGTACAAAAACGATACTCCAGACCCAAGTGCAACCAAAGTATCCATATTGGGAGAACCATGTAAAGCACTTTTTACTCCGCTTATAAAAAATCTTTGGTTTATTACCATAACAATTCCCGCAATAAGCATTTGCAGTATGCCGACTGCCACGGAATTGTTCTCTAAAAATCCGGGCAATCTGAATCCCCACATAGTATGCCCCATCGAAATATACATAAGCGCCGTCAACAGTATCACAGAAGATATCAGTCTGATTTTTATAGCAGACATTTCTTTTTTTGCGCTGTTGTTATCTTCTGCTGTTTTATTTGTGCCCGAAGCGCCTTTTACAGACGCTCCGTAGCCTGCCGCCTCAACTGCCGATATTATGTCCTCATCTGAAGCATCGCCTTCCACACCCATGGAATTTGTCAGAAGACTGACCGAGCAAGACGTCACGCCTTTTACTTTTGATACAGCTTTTTCAACTCGCGAGCTGCACGCCGCACAGCTCATTCCGGTTACATTGTACTGTCTCACTGTTTTTAATCCTCTTTCCTTTTTAATTATGTTTATATTACTTCATAAGTCTCTGAAGCACAGACAAAAGTTCATCTATCGTCTCGTCCTTGCCTTCCCGAATATCGTTTGCAACACAGGTTTTTATATGCGACGACAAAAGCTCTTTGTTAAAGGCGCTTAAAGCCGCACTTACAGCCGCCGATTGCGTAAGAATATCTATGCAATATGCGTCCTTTTCAATCATTCCTTTTATCCCTCTTACCTGCCCTTCAATTCTGTTGAGACGGTTTATAAGACTTTTGTATTCTTCTTCTGTTCGTTTTTTTGTTCTGCAACAGTTACAGCATTCTTTTTCCATTAAAATTGCTTATCCTTTCACAGTAATATATACCCCATGTGGGTATATATATTATATACCTGTATAGGGTATTTGTCAATAATATTTGCATATAAAACTAAAATAATACATCGCTGTACACAATGCTTCAAACAAAAATAAAAATATTTGTCTTTGACTGTTGTAAAACCGACCAAAAAATGCTATAATAAA
>CAJLXE010000223.1 GCA_905210525.1 uncultured Clostridia bacterium
GTAATTCTCGCCGGAACGCGCCGCGCAATAGTCGGAACGTTCCTACCAACCCAAGAGAGATAGAGAGATATGGAAAAGTTCTTCCATCTTAAGGAGAACGGCACCACCGTGTCCACTGAGGTCATGGCTGGTCTGACCACGTTCTTCGCAATGTCGTACATCATATTTGTCAATCCTGCCATATTAGGACAATCCGGTATGAATGCAGTAGGCGTGGCAATGGCAACATGTATTGCCGCAGCTATCGGTACTCTCCTTACCGCTTTCCTTGCAAACGTTCCGTTTGCTCAGGCTCCGGGTATGGGTCTCAACGCATTCTTTACTTATACCTGCTGTTTCACAATGGGGTATACATGGCAGCAAAGTCTTACAATAGTCCTCATTTCAGGTCTCTTGTTTTTTATTGTAGCTGTCTCTCCGATAAGAAGCAAAATCATTTCCGCAATTCCTGCATGTCTTAAAGCTGCCATCAGCGCAGGTATCGGTCTTTTCATCACTTTGATCGGTCTTAAGAACTCAGGTGTTATAAACTTCAGTGCAGGACTCCCCGCATTGAGCGATATCACTCACGGAGCTGTTCTTCTTACAATAATCGGTATAATCATAATGGCACTCCTTCTTGCATTCAAGGTTAAAGGCGCTATTTTTATCGGTATGCTCGCAACTGCGGTTATCGGTATAATCCCGTCATTGTTCGGTTCCGATTTCTTCGGTAAATTTATTTCCGAAGGAAGTCTTTGGAGCCTTGACAGCCTCAAGAATATCAAGGAAGTAGCTTTCCAGTTTGACTTTGACGGTATATTTGCAAAAGGTGTTCTTCCGCTTATAACGGCTGTTGTTTCATTTGCATTGGTTGACTGCTTCGATACAGTAGGTACTCTTATCGGTACGGCAAGCAACGCAGGTATGCTTGATGAAAAAGGCAACCTTCCCGGCGGCGACAGAGCTCTTATCGCAGATGCTGTTGCAACTTGTATAGGTTCCTGCCTCGGTACTTCTACTGTTACAACTTTCGTTGAATCTTCTTCCGGTATAGCAGCAGGCGCTAAAACAGGTCTTTCTTCTGTTGTTGTTGCTGTTCTCTTTGCTTTGGCAACATTAATTTCGCCTATATTCAATGTATTGTCAAACAACGGTTGGTATCTGTACGCAATCACATCACCGGCTCTCGTTATTGTTGGTGTATTGATGATAGGCGGCGTTTCAAAGATCAACTGGAGCAACATTGACGAAGCAATTCCGTCTTTCCTCACAATCGCTATGATGCCGTTTGCATACAGCATTTCTGAGGGTATCGCTTTCGGCTTCATCTCCTACACAATCATCAAGCTTGTTAAGGGAAAAGCAAAAGAAATACCGGTACTTATGTATATTATAAGCATTTTGTTTATTGCTAAGTACATATTGTCAGGACTTTAATATAACGTTCTTAATATCAAACGGAACCGTGAGAAATCACGGTTCTTTTTTTAACAGGTGTTTTCAATGCGGAAAATAATTATTTTTGCAAAAACTTATATTTTTTGGAATATAAGATAAAAAACACTTGAATAACATATGATTTTATGATAAAATTATTATGAGAAATTGGTATCAAGGTATCAATATATTGAAATAACGGAAATGGTGGTACATATGGCTATTCAAAAAGACAGCAAAGAGTATTCTGTTACATATGTTGAAGATCTGCTGACAGCTGAGAAAAATTTATTTTTACTGAAGCTTGTCAGAGATGACATACAGAAAAAATATGACGAAAGCCGTCAGATCGCATCAAAAGAACCTCAGGAATATAAAGCGGAAGAACCCAAACCGGTAGAATGCAAACTCAAGCGAATACCGCAAAAGCCTGTTCTTAACGACGCTAAAAATAAAACTGTATTGTTTAGTAATATCCTTCTTAAATCCGCCATTGTGAGCTGTATTCTGTTGTTTGTGGATTTTGTTATCGTTCTGATTGCAACAAGATTCTTAGCAAAGCCTGTATCCGACAGCGGTATTTTCTCGTCAATAATGACATTATTGATAATGCTGACAGCTATATTTACTGTGGGATCTGTTATATTGCGTATAGTCGAAAGAATACAGTACAAACAAGATATGCAATCATGGCTTGCCGTAAAAGAACAGATAGAGCAATACAATCTTGATGAAATCAAAAAATCCGAAGAGCTTACAAAATTACAGGCACAGCAATACTATAAAGACGCAGAAGCTGAAAATGCACGCAGAATTTCCGATACATTCTGTGCCAATGCAAAGGCCGACGTATTTGAACTGCAGAAAGCAAAAATAAATGCCGGGATTCTCACAACCGAAAAAATTCTTATGCAAATGTATTCATATGATGCCTCCGTACCGCATAACATACGAAGAATAGATTCTGTTTTTACTATTGAATCATATATACAAAACGGTACGGCACAAAGCATAGAAAGCGCCGTTGAACTATACAACAATTCTGTTCGTGAAGGAGCTGTTGCCGAACGCTTTTCGGATATAATCGAAGATCGTGCAAAATATACAGAAGTGATGCCGGAATTTATGGAATATATGGTTTCTGCCGAATCCGAAGCTCAGAAAATCACATTGCAAGCCACCGATATGGCTTCATTAATTGCGGAAAAAGCTGTGAATAAAAATACAGGCGCAGTCAATACGGGCATTATTGCATCAGAATTCCGCAGGCTTTATGACGAATCGCAAATATATGTACTTTTAGACGGCATTTCTTTGCTGAATAAAGCGTTTGATGAAAAGTATTCATAAAATTGCCTGCTTATAAGGATATAAATGACAAATCTACCGTTTCCCGAACAGAAACGGTAGATTTTATATTATCCGATATTGAACGCTTCAGATGTTTTCGATATTCACAACAAGATTGTAAATAAGTTTTTTGAAGTTTTCAGATGCTTTATCGGCTGTCTCTT
>CAJLXE010000224.1 GCA_905210525.1 uncultured Clostridia bacterium
CTCACCTGCTCCCGCAAATAACCGATACAGGCCTCCTGCTCCTCCGGTAAGGGATCCCGGTTTTGCGGAGGACGGCATTTTACTATATTTGCAATATATACTTTTGTCCTGTCAAGATTTACAGCTGCAAGCATTTTGTCCAACAGTTGTCCTGCCGGACCTACAAAAGGTCTGCCCTGTCTGTCCTCTTCCTGCCCCGGACCTTCTCCAACAAACATAATATTACTGTTTATGTTGCCCTCTCCCGGAACAACATTATGCCGCGTCAAATGCAGCGGGCATTTGCAGCATCCGTTAATTGCAAGCTTTATAGCTTCTATCTGCTCTTCCTTCATAATTTTTCTCATTGAATCGGATCAATTTACCCGATTTTTCCTCCGAAAATAAATTTTAACCCTTAGTGCTTGCAGTTGCCGCTTTCTGCTTTATCCTCTGAATCGCATTGTCTACTGACTTAGGAGTTTTATTCAGTTCTGCGGCAATCTGCTGATAATCCTTGCCTTCCATATATTTTGAAAGAACCAACATTTCAAAGTCACTCAATCTTTCATAAAGAGCCTTTGAAGCGTCATCCAATTCTTCCCGCCTTATTATTTCGTCAATAGGATCCTCTTCGGGAAGCACATCAAGCTCATCTACCAGATAATGTTCCGAACCGTCAGCGTCGCCTATTTCTTTATACAGAGAAACATAACTGTTAAGCGGCAAATGCTTTTTACAGCAAGCTGCCTTTACTGCCGTAAAAATCTGCCTTGAAATACACAGCTCCGCAAAAGTTTTAAAAGACGCATTTTTATCGGAAGAATAGTCTTTTATAGCCTTTATAAGCCCTATCATGCCTTCCTGTATAAGATCATCATTATCCGCACCGGAAATGTAATATGATTTTGCTTTGTTCTTAATGCTGCCTCTGAACTTATTGACTATATATTCAATAGCATCAACATTTCCCGAAGCAGCCAATTCGGCAACATCATTCATTTCCATGTCTGCAAAATCTTTTTCATTCATTTTGCGGTCATGCCGATTATAATAAAAGCATATATTGCGCTCGCTTTATATATAAGGGCTCGCTCCTTTCGGTAAAACTATGTATCTTTCTTATCTGACTGTTCGCTTGCCTGTGCAATACTTTTGAGCCTGTCTATCTTATCGCTGCTTAATGTTTCAAAAATATGCGTAGGTCGGTTTTCGTCCGATTCAAATCTCGTACTTCTTTCTTTTACGGTTCTTGCCACATCCGCCTTAAGTTCCATTGCAGACATTATAAGCGCGCCTTTTGACGAAGCTATCGTCTGCTGCAAATGATCCGATGTCGCCACCCAGATACGTGTTTTCTTAGGCGCGTCTTCCAATGTATCATTCACAAAACGTTCTATATATACATCGGCACTCTCGTTCTTTTTTGTGTAAATAACCGTTATATTTCCGTTTTTCTCAACAGTTCTTTTTTTGCTGTCCGTCCTGTATGCGTCAAACACAACAGTTATGTTGTAACCCGTAAATCCCTGATAATTATGCATTATATCAACAAGCTTGTCTCTTGCGTGTTCAAATGCGGTTTTACTTGAATTTTCAAGCATTCCCCATGTATTTATTATGTTGTAGCCGTCAACAATAATATAATCAGCCACGCTGTCTCACTACCTCATACATAAGCACCGCCGCAGCTACGGAAGCATTAAGAGAATTAAGCTTGCCTTTCTGCGGTATTGTAAGCGACATATCGCACGCCTTTTTTATCATCGGAGTAATTCCCTTATCTTCGCCGCCTATAACAAGGGCAATAGGCGCTTTAAGATCAAAAGAAGTATATGCATCGCCCTCCATATCGGCACAAGCAATCCAGACGCCTTTTTCCTTGAGTTCATCAATAACATTTTTTATGTTGACAGCCTTGCTTATCAGAATATGATTTACCGCACCTTCGGAAACCTTTGTTACTGTGGGTGTAATTCCTATTGAACGGTGTACGGGTATTATAATACCGTGAACACCCGCACACTCTGCCGTTCTGATTATAGCGCCCAGATTGTGAGGAGAATTAAGTCCGTCGGCAATTACTATAAAAGGCGCCTCCGAACGAGCCTTTGCACATTCAAGAATATCATCCACACTGCAATATTCAATAGGAGAACATAAAGCTATTACGCCTTGCGGATTCGGACTTTCAGCCATCGCTTCAAGCTTTCTTTTATCTATTTCGCTCACCTGTACATGCATGGCTCTTGCCTTTTCGGCAATGTCTCTGTTCATGTTTTTGGCAATATATATTTTCTCTATCGACCGTTCTGAACGCAGAAGTTCAAATACGGCATTTCTGCCCTCAACTACGGAGCTTTCATCTCTTGAAATATCGTTCATTTGTTGTTTCCAATCCTAATATTGTTATCCCAAATTCAATACGGCAGTTGCAATTCTGAAATAAACAAGCAACGCCAATGCATCTACTATTGTCGTAATAAGCGGACTTGCCATAACCGCAGGGTCAAATCCGATACTTTTTGCAAGCATAGGCAACGTACAGCCTATAAGCTTAGCTATAATTACCACCAGCACCAGTGTAACGCATATAACAAACGCAACGTTTGTCGGTACGCCGGAATTAAGCAAAAGATTGTCTACCAGAATTATTTTTACAAAATTCACAACTCCGAGCGCAATTCCCGCAAAAGTCGCTACTCTTAATTCCTTCCATACTATCTTCAGCATGTCTTTCATTCGTATTTCATCAAGAGCAAGACCTCTTATTACGGTAACCGAAGCCTGTCCTCCGGCGTTTCCGCCCGTATCCATAAGCATAGGAATAAATGCTGTAAGCACAGGTACAACCGCAAGAGCAGTTTCAAAAGAAGCTATTATTTTACCCGTAAATGTTGCGGATACCATGAGCAGCAAAAGCCAAGGTATACGTTTTTTCCATATTT
>CAJLXE010000225.1 GCA_905210525.1 uncultured Clostridia bacterium
GATTCCACAGAATCTGTCTGCGTTTTAAACTTTATCCATTCCACGATTTTTGAAAACACAAGAGTTTTATTTTGTGAAATGCTGTTCATTTTTATAAAACAACTTCTGATCTGCTCAGATAGCACTTGTAAATTAAAACCATTCGTTCCATCTATCTTTCTAAAACATTCTCTAATATAAGGATAAAAAGTCGTAACATTTGCCGACACTTTAGATTTAAGCAAAAGATCTTGATTGGTAAATTTATTAGCAATAGGAACAGGATCATAGTTTAGATCCGCTAAATCAGTCTCATTTAAAGCAGCCAGTTTTGAAACTACTTTATCAATCTCATCTTCAAGTCCTAATGTTGTTGTTGCATCATGCAATGCTGTCTGTTCCAAGTATTGCTTTTTTAGATTGAGCAAATGATTATATTCCGCAACGGTGGTATGATAATCTTGTGTTTGATGACACTCTATGCACAGCGCTATTTTGTTTTCAAAGTCCTCGCAATTTGAACCAAGGCGTTCCAAGTTGTGTAATAAAACATATTGTTCAACAGTAGGACTGTTGGGATAAATATGAGCAATTTGAAATCTTTGTTGTTCCGGTTTCTTTTGTCTTCTCGATTGTAATTCTTTCCCACATAATGGACAATGATAATTCACTTCCCTTAAATACAACCTCACATCTGAAGGGGAAGGTTTGATTCTGTCCTTATGATACGGATCATTTTCAATAATTTTTTTCAATTCGTCTTTAGTCATAAGAATCATCCCTCACTTAATAAGTCGCAAAATTTTATAGCATTAATAGCCTTGCAAATATATTCACACAGCAAAAACTCACTAGATTATTTAAGACTAACTTCATTATTCATATTATACCATATTCCGTCATATTTTTCAAGTCGTTTTGGCAATACATAGCAAGAATTCCGAAACAGACGTTTCAAACTTCTTCCATATCAGACATGTTCTTGTATTTGCATTCCGCCTTTCAATACGATGTTAATCAAATTGTCTTTCATAACTCGGATATATTCAAAAAGGCGACGAATCGTCACATCGTTATATTCCGAAAAATCAAGACTGTCGGCTGACAGGCATTGCTTTATATTTTCTATTTCTTCATTTACTTTTTCGTTGGAATCAATCCTCCCTTTTATAATTTCAAGTTGCTCTCTTAAAACAACCATTTGAGAACTCAACGACTTCATTTCTTCCTGAAACCGCTTTCCGTCACCCGTCGAACTTGCGGCAAGTTCCATCGTTTCGTCCATTATTCCGCTTAATGTTTTTAACTGTTTTTCGATAGCATACATTTCAAGAGTGTCATCCTCTCCCGTTACCGCATAAGCAAGGTTAGACAATATTAAATGCAAGACGTCTTGTTTACCCGAAATCGCTTTACTGATACCTCGAACGATAGTTTTTTTCAACGTTTCGTCATCGACAGTTATCGAGTCGGAACAAAATTCCGTTCCGTGTTCCAACCACTTAAACAACGCCAAACTCTTTTATTCTCTCCGTTTCGGCTATATGTTTTTCGTCTATAAGGGCTACCGCATTCGCCGCAGACGAATATATCCGTCAAAGCAAATTTACCGCTGTACCTCCCTTGCTCCGTAATTCCGAAATCTGTCTTTTTTCTAACGCTTCCACGATGAGCCATTTCCATTTGAGCCATTTTGAATGTCGCGTGAGTAATTATCGCCGGGTGATTGTGGCGTATCAAATACTTGGGCAGTTCACCGCGGTTCTTCTTCACCTTTTTCGTAATATAATTTTCCGTAAACGTTTTTTGCATAAGCAAATCGCCACAATATCTTTCGTTTGTTAAAACAGCTTGAATAAAACACTTATTCCATACCGCTTTCCCGGTCTTTGTCAATACACCCTCACCTTCAAGATATGATCTAATCTGATCAAGGCTTTTGCCGTCGAGATACATATTGAAAATCGCTTGGATATATTTTGCTTCCTCCTCGACAATTTCAGGTTCGCCATCCTCGCCTTTTCGGTAGCCGAGAAGATTATATCGGAACTTAAATGTCCCCGACTGCATACGTTGACGAATACCCCACCGCACGTTTGCGCTGATATTCTCGCTTTCCGCTTGGGCAAGGACACTATATAAACCTAACGCCATTTCGTTTTCGGTTTTAAGAGAATCAAGGGCTTGTTCTTCAAAATATACGCCTATTCCTTTTGCTTTCAGTCGTCTTACATAATTCAAACTGTCAACGGTATTTCTCGCAAAACGAGCAACCGACTTTGTAAGGATAAGGTCGATTTTCCCTTTTTCGCAATCGCGCATCATACGCATAAAATTCGTTCGTTTTTTAGCCATCACACCCGTAATGCCTTCGTCGGCATAAATGTCAACGAATCTCCACCGGGGATTTTTTGCTATTGCGTCGGTATAATACGCCACCTGCGCTTTGCAACTTTCCAGTTGATCTTCACTGTCTGTACTTACGCGGCAATAGGCGGCAACACGCAACAAGCTATTCTCGTCATTCTGTTTGGCAAGAATCGGATTGGCGTCGATCTTCGTTACAATTCTTCTCGCTTGTATCTGCATCGTTTACCTCCCTATTACTTATTTTTGCACCGTTAATCATGTCTACGGTTACAGAGCCGTCCTTTTCTACCTTATCTCACCTTGCGGTGATTTTCGTATAGTCACGCGTGTTTTCGCTCATTTACTCTTCGTATTCCTCCTTTTTCTGTTTTTCAATTTTTCTTACCCTGTCTGCAAACAGGTCGATCAGTCCGGGATGTGCGGACGAATAAAAGCGTTTTTCATCGGATTTATCCTCATATCCTAAATTGTTGGTGTCAGGCGGGGATTAAAACGAAGTCGTCAGTTCAAGTCCTGCTTTTTGAAAAATAGGTTAAAATGCAGCTCCTAAATTC
>CAJLXE010000226.1 GCA_905210525.1 uncultured Clostridia bacterium
AAACATATTAATTTAATACTTTTTTCTTATATAATATTGGGTTGCACCACATTGTAAAATAATATTGTAATGTTATAAACACATAGGAGAAAATTAAGATAAAAAAACGAAAATCTATAAGTATTTTACTGATTTTATGCATGCTTGTTTCGACAATAATATTGCCTGTTCCAACAGCATATGCACTTGACAATTCGACGATATTCAATTATAATAATATTGAAGAAAGAGATAATTTGATTACAGACGCGGAAGAACGCTCGCGTTATATCGATTATGAAGCCGAAATTGCCGCGGGACATACTCAAAGGATTCCGACAGAAGAAACATTGAGTACAATAGTGTATAAAAACAGTGATAATTCCAGAACGGTATATTATTTTGATGAAAACATAAAATATGTAGACAGTGAAGGAAATATTATTGAAAAAGACATAACATTGGAATCCGTGAATGGAGGCGGTTACAGAACAAAACAGAATGATATTTTGACATTATTGCCAAACAGAATATCAAGCGGAGTGACGGTTGCATATAAAGATAATGCAGTAAAACTCATACCGATAATAAATGACACAGTTTCAGGCTCGTTTTCAATGGCAGCAGACGAAATTGCACATTTGAATACAAGTTCCAATAAAGTGGTATATGAATCTGTTTTCGGAAATTATACGGATATTGCTTATATTCCTACAATGCGCGGTTTTAAAGAAGAAATTGTTCTGTCACAGTATAAAGGAATAAACAGCTGGAGTTTTATTGCCGAAACCAACGGAATGTATGCATATTGCGGCAACGACGGGATATACTATTTTGCAGAGTGTGAAAATGCAGATACACAGTTTTCCCTTGGTCAGGTGTTCGTTTATGACAGTTCTTGCGGAATTGCGGGCGGCAGTATGTCGGTGGAGCCTGTTATTGCAGGACAAAAATACCGCGTAACAATTACTGCAGACAATTCATTTTTGACTGACAACAGTACGGTTTATCCTGTTTATGTGGATCCGCAGATAACAATTACTACCGCAAGCGATACATCCAATATAATAGATGCTACAGTGTATTCGGGAAAGCCTACGCTTAATACCGGAACGTGGACATTGAATCATGTTGGACTGTACAATTCGGATTACGGTATCGGAAGAATGGTGGTTAAGCTTCCGGGACTTATAAGCAGCGGATATTACAATCGCAAAGAGATACAGATAGAAAATATTACGTATTATGTATGTGAAGCTACGGGTACGGGCGGTCAGGAAATAGAACTGTATGCATTGGACGGGTCAAATTGGACCGAGACGGGTGTAACATGGAATAATTACGGAAGTATGATGGGCAAATTTGCATCGGCGACGCCCGGGGCAAATGCTTACGGAGCTTTTGACATTACAACCCTTGTTCAGCTGTGGACGACCGGAGTAAGAAATAAGAACTATGGATTTATACTTAAAAGTGCAAATGAGACAGATGCTGCGAAATGCAGAGCTTTTATTTCAAATACTCACGCCACGACGTCCAAAAGACCTAAATTATCAGTTACATACTCTTATAATACAAGCTTTTTGAAGAGTAAGGTAGATGTTCAAGAACGCGGGAGCGGAAGTATTTACAGAACATCATGTCCGGCGGGTGTATCAATTTCTTTTTCGTCAAGTGCGCCGTCGGTTGCGAGCGTATTGAATCCAACCGGTGTATTATCTTGCGGAGAAATGGGAACTGCGGTTATAACTGCTACAATAAGATATAGTGATGGCACTGTTTTAACCCGCGATTGTACTGTTAATGTTTATATTCCGGATTGTCTCTATTATATAAAAAATAAGAATAGTGACCAGTATCTGACTGTATTAAACGGTTCCGACACAGACGGACAGAACGTAATACAAACAAGACTTGGCGGAAATAACGCGTCCAAGCTATGGAAACTTGAATATATGGGAGACGGACTTTACAGGTTTGTATCTCAAAACGGTTCTAAAACAAGAACATTATGTATTGATACTGCTAATTCGGCAGGAAATACAAATAACCTGAATCTGATGATACAGACTGATGCAAGTCAAAGCAACAGACGTTTCAAACTTATAAGAAACAGTGACAGAAGTTACAGAATTGCAACACAATGCAGTAATTATAATAAGGTTTTAACGGTACAAGATGCAAGCTGTGCTCAGAATGCTAATGTTTTCCAACATCAGTATTACGGTACATGGAATGATGAATGGATTTTTGAGCCTTACACATATTCTGTTGCCGATGCAGTGGCGTATGCAAGAGCAAATTGGAATGGTCATGTTCAGGCATATCCTAAATTCAGTGGTGACTGTGCAAACTTTGTCAGCCAATGTATGTTAGCAGGCGGAGTTCATTATCAGGACAGCTGGTGGATATATAAGAAAATGAACGGAGCAAATCTTACACCTACAAGTGATGAAATTGATGCAAACTGGGATTTGCAGGCTATTGGCGGTATTTTAGGTGCAGGTGCAAGCAGTCCGTGGATAAGTGCAAAGCAGTTCAAAAATTTTTGGTCAAATATTGTAAGTTATGAGGATTTTAAAGGAAGCGATATACTTGCAAACCCGAGTTTGGTTTACGGCAAGGATTATGCGCCTGGCGATGTAGTGCAGATTCTCGGAACAAATATATTTGGTGCGCCCGGCGATGCTGATCATACAATGTTTATAACGGGAAAATCAAACAATACCTACTATTTGACCTATCACTCAAATAATAATCTTGATAAAAGTCTTACAGATATTATTACAAATAATCAAGACAAGTATTTCAGATTTTACAGAATAAGATAGGAGGACATTAAAATGAAAAAAACAAAAAAATGGTTTGCGGTTGGAAGCCTAAGCGTTTTGCTTACGGCGGTATTG
>CAJLXE010000227.1 GCA_905210525.1 uncultured Clostridia bacterium
GAAATCTTAAAACTGTCAGAGTAATTTTCCGTTGTTTGTTTAAACTTGTATATTTCTTTATCGCCTGTATATGTTTGCGCAGTTATGGCAATATACGCAGATTCGTTTTCAATATAAACAGAAACCGTTCTTTCAGTATTTTTCATCTGAAATGTTGAGTAGGTATATTCAAACAGTAATTTTGGATTATTATTATCTGTATTATCAAATTTTACAGCAAAATCAGCCGTAAAACCGTTATCGTCAGGTTCTCCGTTCCCTTGTCTGGATACTATTTCCAGTCTGCCGTCAATATCCGCGCATTTGAGTTCAGACATATTCGCGTATGCGTCTGAATACAATCGGTAATCATCAATCTTTTGAGGAGTAAAATCCGCGGATGAAAACAATAACGTAACTATAATAAACACAGCAAAAAAAGCTTTTTTCATAATATTCCTTTCGGTACGATGTCTTAAGAGTTCACAAATACGGGTTTACGTAATTTGTGTTAACTGTAAGTCTTGTTTTAGTATATGATTCAAAATCAGCAAAATGATTATGCTTCGATAAAAAGCAGTTTTACCGCAATTTTCGGATTAAAATGCATATTTTATTACTAATTCCGCAATAAGAGCGGTAAAACAAGAGCAGGCTGCAACCGTAAGTAATCCTTTTTCAAAGTAAGCAAGAACCAATGCCGTGACAAATCCCGCAACTGCCGATATCAGGCTATCGGTAGAATAAAAAATTGACGGTATTGTCATAACACCCAAAACGGCATACGGAATGTAGTAAAGAAAAGAGCATATAAATCTGTTCTTTATTTTCTTTTTTACAAGCGCCAAAGGTATCATCCTTATTAAATATGTAACCCCTGCCATCACGCCGAGATATGCGGCAAATTTAATAAAATTACTCATTTTCTGCCACGTCCTCCGTATTTTGTTCTTCCGTATCTTTTATAGGCGCAATCAATGCAAATAAGGCACTTGCGGAAATTGCGCATATTATTATTACAAATCCTTGCGATATACCGCTGAAAAGAGGAATATATCTGAATACGCAGCCAAGCGCAACGGCAGTGATAACGCAAAGTGCAGTTTTTGAGTTTTTCTTTGCCTGAGGAACAATTATTGCCACGAACATTCCGTAAATGGCAATTCCGAGCGCAGAAACTATGATGTGCGGCAATACATTTCCGGCAACGGCGCCAAACAGCGTTCCCACGCTCCAACCGATATACGGTGTAAATATAAGTCCATACATATACGACTTTGTACAAACCGAATCATTTGCCGATGCAACGGCAAAAACCTCATCCGTATTGCCGAACGCTATCAATAAGCGCTCCGAAAGGCGGATTTTACTGTCCAACTTTTGCGATAATGATATCGACATCAAAGCATAACGTAGATTAATAACTAACTGAGACACGGCAAGTTCAAACAATGTTCCTCCGGACGCAATTATCGGAACTGCGGCAAGCTGCCCTGCGGAAGTAAGATTTGTCATTGAAATAAGCACCGCTTCAATAACTGTGAGCCCCTCACCTACCGCAAATATACCGAATGCAAACGCAACCGATAAATATCCCAAACAAATAGGAAGTCCGTCTTTCAGACCTTTTTTAAATTCAATATTCATAAACCGGAACATACCCTTAAATAAAATTGTACGTTTTAAGCACATTTATAAAGTATATCACAAAAAAGTACAAATTTCAATACATTTTAAGTTAATTCATAAATCAAAATTTGCTTGACAGAATCGACATTTTTTATAATTAAACATAAACAAATGAAAAACTACGTACTTAGTAAAAGATATATGTCAGAGATTCAGCAATGCAAATGCTCCGAAACATTAATCATCGGGCAATGAAAAATATCACTTGCAAAAAAAGCCAATGTTTGATAAAATATATAGGCATTTATGTCTCTCGACTCATATAATGCTATATACAAAATCAATTATCCGAAAGGTTATCATATATTATGGAACAAATCAAAAGTATTGCAAAAAATTTCCGCATTGAGGGCAACGTGTTATCCGCCGAAGATTACGGCTGCGGACATATAAATACTACTTTCCTGATAAATACCGATAAAAACAATTCATACATACTTCAAAAAATAAATACTGCTATATTTACAAATCCAAATGAACTGATGTCAAATATAAACAACGTTACGAATTATCTCTCAGATGTAATACTGAAAGAAGGAGATGATCCGCAAAGAGGCGTTCTGCATATAATTCCGTCCACAGACGGAGATCTTTATATATCATCCGAAAGCGGCACATGGAGAATGTTTTCTTTTGTAAACGATTCGGTAACATTTCAGATTATAGAACATCCGGAGGACTTTTATTACACGGGGAAAGCTTTCGGCAAATTTACACGTCAGCTTAACGATTATCCTGCAGACACGCTTTATGAAACAATAAAGAATTTTCATAACACTCCGTCGCGTTACAATGATTTTGAAAACGCTGTGGCGCAAAATGCAAGCGGAAAAGCAGAAGATGCGGCAAAAGAAATAGAATTTGTACGCAGCAGAAAAGATTTCTGCTCTTTATTCACGGATAAAATATCAGATCATACCCTGCCGTTACGTGTTACGCACAACGATACTAAACTCAATAACGTGCTTTTTGATAAAACAACGGTAAAGCCGGTAGCTGTTGTAGATCTTGATACTGTTATGTCGGGACTTTCGTTATATGATTTCGGAGACGCAATAAGATTCGGCACAAATCCTGCCGCAGAAGACGAAAAGGATATTGCAAAAGTATATTGTGACCTTAATCTCTTTGAAGCATTTGCGAGAGGATATCTGGAAGAATGCGGTCATCTGCTTACACAGGAAGAAATAGCTATGATTCCCTA
>CAJLXE010000228.1 GCA_905210525.1 uncultured Clostridia bacterium
TCGGCGGGGATAGAGGCGGATGTTCAGGGCAGACCGAAAAGCTTTTACAGCATATATCGGAAAATGTATCTTCAGAATAAAGAATTCGGACAGATATACGACCTTATAGCACTGAGGGTTATAGTCAAGACGAAGCTTGAGTGTTATATTGTAATGGCTATGGTTCACGAACTTTGGAAGCCTATATTCAATAGATTCAAGGATTATATAAACAGCCCTAAGCCAAATAATTATCAGTCACTGCATACAACGGTAATAGATGAAAACGGTGAAACGTTTGAGGTGCAGATAAGAACCGAGGAAATGCACAGAATAGCCGAGTACGGTGTTGCGGCGCACTGGAAGTATAAAGAAGGAACTACGGGCGAAAAAGACAGTTCGTTTGACGCGCTCATGGTTAAGCTGCGTTCGCTTCTTGAATGGCAGGCAGAGGATCATGATGCAGAGGATTTTATAAATGCTGTAAAGCAGGATCTTATTGTTGATGAAGTGCTTGTGTTTACGCCTAAGGGCGACATAAAAAATCTTCCGAAGGGTTCTACTCCGATAGATTTTGCGTACAGCATACATTCGCAGGTGGGAAATACATGCGTAAGCGCGCAGGTAAACGGAAAACTTGTTCCGCTTAATTACGTTTTGCAGACAGGCGATATAGTCGGCATAAGAACGTCTCCGACGGCAAAGCCCAGCAGAGATTGGCTTAACATAATAAAAAGCACTCAGGCGCGAGAGAAAATAAAGCAGTACTTCAAAAAGACAAACAGGGAAGAAAACATTGCCCGCGGTAAAGATATGCTTGAGAAAAATGCCGTAAGACAAGGCTATAACATAAACGCGCTGATGTGCAAAGAATGGCTTTATGCGGTAATGACGAAGCATGGATATAAAACTCTGGACGACTTGTATGCTGCAATAGGTTACGGCGGAATAACGACAAATAAAGTACTCTTCAAGCTTATTGAAAAGTTCAAAGAAGAACTTAAGAGTAAACCTGAAATAGGTCAGGATGCTTATGTTGAAATAGTGAATAAAAAGAAGAACACTGTTTCAAAGGGCGTGCTGCTTCCGGGTGTGGATAATGTGCTTATTCATCTGGCGACTTGCTGTATGCCTGTTCCGGGCGACGATATTGTAGGATATGTCACTCAGGGTAAGGGCGTAAGCGTTCACAGAATGGACTGTAAGAACGTAAAAAAATATATAGATGAAGATTACCATACACTTGATGTTAAATGGGATAAAAGCTATAACGGCATATATCAGGCGAAAGTGGATGTTTGTGTACACGATACAATGAATCTTAACAAGGCTTCGGCTGATATAGTTCTGACTCTTTCCGATATGAATATGGAGCTTGTATCTGTTACGACGGAAAAGAACAAAGGAATAATACACGTTTCGGTTAACGTTAAAAATAAAGAACAGCTTGTCGGATTTATGAGCAGGATAAGAAGTAAACAAGGTATAAGCGACGTTTACAGAAAATAAAAGTATTTATTAATATGAAGAAAGGCGTCGTGTAAAGGCGTTTGTTGAAATATGAGAACGGTTATACAAAGAGTAAAATCCGCGTCGGTGTATGTTGACGGAGAATGTGTAGGAAGCATAGGATGCGGCATACTTGTATTTGTCGGAATAAAAGCGGATGATACAAAAACCGAGATAGAGTGGATGGCGGATAAAATAAAGCGTTTGCGTATATTTGAAGATGCGGACGGCAAAATGAATTTGTCGGCAACAGATTTGGGGCATGAATATCTTGTTATATCGCAGTTTACTTTGTAGGGTGAATGTAAAAAGGGTACGCGGCCGAGCTTTACCGAAGCGGCGCCGCCGGATATTGCCGTGCCTCTTTATGAATATTTTGTTGAACTTATGAGGAAGGATGGCGCCAAGACAGAGACGGGCGTGTTCGGAGCGGATATGCGTATAACTGCGGATAACGACGGACCTGTTACACTGATACTGGAAAGAAATACTGTAAAATAATAAATTCTCACGGTCGGAACCGTAAAAGAAAGGATTACAATGCTTGAATATAAACGCGCAGTTTTAGGTGTTATGCACGTAAATTGTTACACTGTGTATTGCAGCGGCACAAAGCACGGAATAATAATAGATCCGGGTGCAAATCTTAACACAATAATTCAGACAACAACAGAACTTGGAATAAAACCGGATGCGGTCGTACTTACGCACGCGCATTTTGACCATATAGTTCATGCCGAAGATATAAGGAAAATGTATAATATACCGATTGTTGTTCATGAAGCGGAGAAAGAGATACTTAAAAATCCGGATATGAATATGTCGTCATCGTTTATGCATTTGCCCATATCTCTTGATGCGGATGTTGTTGTTAAGGATGGCGAATATATAAGCTTTGGCGATCAACGTCTCAAAGTAATACATACTCCCGGGCACACAAAAGGTTCAATGAGCCTTTATGCGGATGGAGTTTTGTTTTCGGGAGATACTCTTTTCCGAGATTCGTACGGTAGAACTGATTTCCCGACAGGCGATGCGCATATTCTTGCCGACTCTTTGAAAAAATTATTTGAATTGCCGGATGATACAATCGTAAATCCCGGACATAATGATGTTACAACGATAGGTAGGGAAAAACAATTTAATTATGCGGCAAAATCACTTATGGAGAATACGGAATGGTAAGTCTTTTTGTATCGGTTGAAAAACTGGCGAACGAGGCTGCGGAACTTATAAGGGCATTTTTTCCGAATGAAACGGTTGATCTCGGCACAAAAGAAAAGTCGGGTGAATACAGTTTTCTTATAAAAAGCGAGTTTGACGATGCAAAGTGGAGAACAGAGCTCCTGCATGATG
>CAJLXE010000229.1 GCA_905210525.1 uncultured Clostridia bacterium
AGTCTCGAGCTCTTGATATGGTTTCATATAGATCAACTTCCTTTCATTATTTGTCCTATTGTAGCGGGAAATGATGCAAAGGTCAAATGAAATGAGGACGTTACCCTGCAGATGATTGACATTTATGTTGAATGCGTGTAATATGAAAACGATTTTCAGATTAGCTCAAGCTCTTGAAATGAGAATGTTGCATGTGCCGGTAATCTTTTTTATAAGTATTGATCATTAAATGTGATTTTTGCCTGAAAATATAATTAGGGACAATATATAGCTTGTCTGAGTCAAAAATATACAAAATTATTTTTCTGCCCTTACAGTATATGTTGCATTCCAACGCTTCAAAATGACCGTATTCGAAAAACCGGCACTTTTGAGACATTGTATTTCATGCTCAATCGTAAGCGGCGTATCAAAATGATAAAACACATCATCCGCAATGCCCTGTTCCGCTTTCAGGCGAAGCAGGGCATTCCTGAATCGGTATTCTTCTTCATCCGACAATGCAAAATAATCCGTAAGTATAAAAAAGCCGTCCGTTTTCAATGAACCGTGAAGTTTTTTGTAAAGAGGTATTTTTTCATCGGCAGTAAAGTGATGCAGAGATTCAACCGAAACGGCAGCATCATAAAACGACGTTGCAAAAGGGACATCAAAATAGGAACCCCAAATAAGTTTTATATCCTTATCTTTGAATTTTTCTTTCAATCTGTTCAACATTCCGGGAGCCATGTCAATTCCGGTAATGCTTGCAGTCGGATTCATTTCAAAATAATCTTTTAATTCCAAACCCGTGCCGCATCCTAAATCAAGTATTTCGCAATTCGGAATCCGCGGGAGACTCTCGGCTGTAAAATACAGGAACTCACGTGCGGAATCAATACAGTTTAACTGGTGTTCATCATAAATATCAAGACGACTGTCAAAAAACTCGTTCATTTTTTCCAACATAGCTGTTACATTTGCATATTAATTAAAATCTTCCGTTTCGGAATCGGAACGGAAGATTTTTAAATTTTCAAACATATCTTGTTTTAACGATTTTATTTATTCTTTTGCGGTTTCCACCAGACTTTTTGCCAAGCCTGCCAAGCCCTGTATATCGGACGGAATAATAATTTTGGTTGCTTTTCCGTCTGCGGCTTTTTCAAATGCTTCAAGACTCTTGAGTTCTATTACCGCTCTGCCCGG
The DNA here is from genome assembly GCA_905210525.1 of uncultured Clostridia bacterium. Classification (GTDB taxonomy): domain Bacteria; phylum Bacillota; class Clostridia; order HGM11327; family HGM11327; genus SIG351. Next base: position 1,189 of record CAJLXE010000229.1, read on the forward strand.
AGCCGCGTCATTAATCATTCTTATACCTTCTGCCGTTGCTTTCTGCACCATAAGAATAGCTTCAGATTGTCCTTCAGCTTCGCGTATTGCAGCTTCCCTTGCCGCTTCCGCACGAAGTATCGCAGACTGTTTTTCGGCTTCTGCTTCACGTATTTTAGCCTCTTTTTGTCCCTCTGCAACAAGAATAGCAGATTGCTTTTCACCTTCTGCACGAAGAATGGATTCACGGCGTTCACGTTCCGCTTTCATCTGTTTTTCCATGGCATCCTGTATTGCCGCAGGAGGCATTATGTTTTTCAATTCAACACGGTTAACCTTGATTCCCCATGCGTCTGTCGCTTCGTCTATGATCGCACGCATTTTTGTGTTTATCGTATCGCGTGAAGTAAGAGTCTGGTCAAGTTCGAGATCACCTATTATATTACGCAATGTAGTTGCAGTAAAGTTTTCAATAGCTGCCATGGGATTCTGTATTCCGTATGTGAAAAGCTTGGAATCCGTCACCTGAAAGAATATTACCGTATCGATTTGCATTGTAACGTTATCCTTTGTAATAACAGGCTGAGGCAAAAAATCAACAACCTGCTCTTTAAGAGTAACCTTGCGTGATATTTTTTCTATAAAAGGCGCTTTCACATGAATGCCCGCACTCAACACATTCTTATAACGACCGAGGCGTTCAATAACATATTCATTAGCCTGAGGCACTATTATAATATTGGAAATAACCAATATTACGACTATTACTACTATACCTATTATCAAATATGGCATAACAATTCCTCCTGTTTTTTAATCATCACCTTTTACGGTGGAAACTATAAGTTTATTGCCCTGTATTGCCCTTACCTCAACAAGAACGCCCTTTTCTATTGTTGAATTGTCTATACTTCTTGCTGCCCAATAAACATCGTTTATTTTGACATATCCGGATTGAGCAATATTGTCTATCTTCTCGGTAACATATGAAACCGTACCGATAAGAGTGTCTTTGTTGGTTACATTTTTCTTGTTGAGCAGTTTTTTAACCAAAGGTCTTGTCAAAATGAGCATCAATGCAGACGCACATATAAACGTTATTATATGCCATTCAAGACCTACATCAAGCGCTGAAAGAACAGCCGCAAAAACAGCTCCGCACGCAAACCATATTGTCGTAAGAGTAGCAGTGCTTGCTTCTATAACAAGCAAAATAACTATTACCCCGATCCACGTTATAAGCTGAACATTTGTATCTCCGGATATCACGGAAGTGCTCAGTACAGACGTATTCATATTCAACAACTCCTTTTAATTGTTTGTTTTCTGTTCATGCGTTTTTCTTAACGATACAAAACACAAAATAATATACAGCAGTGCAACAGCCGAATAAAGCCTGAATACAACGGAAGCATAATTTATAAGCAATTCCAAGCCTCCCGGCATAATCACAATAACGGTGCCTATAATAAAAGGATATATCAGGCTTGCAATGGACATGAAGAGCTTTTGCTCAAACACGAGCTCCGCCTTGAAAAACCAACACAAAGCCGATATTATAAGCGATATAAGCAAAACCGTAAGCAAAAGCACAACAGCCAGCACTGTCGCCAAAAGTACCGATGTACTGCATATGAGGTTAAGCATTATATTTTTCCCGTAAT
>CAJLXE010000230.1 GCA_905210525.1 uncultured Clostridia bacterium
CTGTCCGCCCGAAACGTTCGTGCCGCCCTGCTCGATATGCGTGTCGTAGCCGTCGATGACCGCAGCAAACTCATAAACAGTATTGAGAACAGTGGGCTTGCGGCCAAGATTAAAAGTTTGGAGCATGGAACAGATACTTCAATTTACAAGGAGTTTGATGAAAACGGAATAGAATTTTCCGGAGGCGAGGGACAAAAACTTGCGATTGCACGTGTGATATATAAAGATGCACCTATTATTATTCTTGACGAACCTACTTCGGCATGGATCCTATAGCCGAATATGAGATTTATCAGCATTTTAATAATATTTCAAAAGACAAAACTGCAATATATATTTCTCACCGTTTGTCATCGACGCGTTTTACCGATAAAATTGCCGTTCTTGCAGAAGGCGAACTTAAGGAGTTCGGGTCACATAAGGAACTTATGAGTTTATCCAACGGAATTTATAAAAATATGTTTCAGATGCAAGCACAGTATTATATTTAATGGAAAGTTTTTTTAATTAAGTATTAAGACGTTTTATTTACAAAGCTGCTGACATCAAATGCTTTTATAATGAAAAATTACGGTGCAAAAACACCGGATAAATAACTATACCAAAAAATATGCACCTCAAAAGTATTTTGCTTTCGGGGTGCATATCGTTATTATTACACGGTAATTTTGATACGGTTATTTTGCGTATTCAACCGCTCTGTTTTCTCTTATGACGTTTACTTTTATCTGTCCCGGGTAATCAAGATCGCTTTCGATTTTGTTTGCAACATCTCTTGCAAGAACAAGCATTTCATCATCGGAAACCTTTTCGGGCTTAACAATTATACGAACTTCTCTGCCTGCCTGTATTGCAAACGATTTTTCAACGCCCGCAAACGAGTTTGCTATTTCTTCAAGTTGCTGCAAACGTTTTATGTAAGCGTCCACGGATTCGCGTCTTGCGCCGGGGCGTGCAGCGGAAATAGCGTCTGCTGCCTGAACAAGAACAGCTTCTATTGTTTTTGCTTCTATATCGCCGTGGTGAGCGAGTATTGCGTGAACTATTGCGTTGTTTTCTTTGTATTTTTTTGCGAGATCGGCGCCTATCTGAATATGCGGACCTTCAACTTCATGATCGATTGCTTTGCCTATATCGTGAAGCAGACCCGCTCTTTTTGCAATGCGGACATCGGCGCCTATTTCTGCCGCAAGAGCACCGGCAAGGAACGAAACTTCAAGAGAATGCTTGTATATATTCTGACCGTAGCTGGTTCTGTAATTCAATCTGCCGATAAGCTTTACAAGTTCCGGGTGTATTCCGTGTACGCCTGTTTCAAAAACGGCCTGTTCACCCAGATCCTTTATTTTGGTTTCCATTTCTTTGGTTGCTTTTTCAACCATTTCTTCTATTCTTGCCGGATGTATTCTGCCGTCAACGACGAGCTTTTCTATTGCCATTCGTGCAATTTCGCGGCGGTAAGGATCAAATCCGGAAAGAATTATGGCTTCCGGAGTATCGTCTATTATGAGATCGATTCCCGTTGCGGCTTCAAGCGCTCTTATGTTTCTGCCCTCTCTGCCTATGATTCTGCCCTTCATTTCGTCGTTGGGAAGATCCACGACGGAAACTGTGGTTTCCGCAACGAAATCCGATGCGGACTTCTGAATTGCCAGTGCGAGTATATGTTTTGCTTTTTTCTCACTCTCTTCTTTGAATGTGCTTTCAAATTCCCTTATTTTTGCCGCAGATTCGTGAACAAGATCTCTCTGGAGAGAATCAAACAGAATGTCTCTTGCTTCAGCTTCCGTAAGACCGCTTACTCTTTCAAGCTCATGCTTCTGTTCTTCAATGAGCTGATTGATTGTTTTTTCTTTGTTTTCGAGATTGGTTCTGTCTTTTTTTAAGTTTTCTTCTTTGGATTCAAGTGATTGCTGCTTTCTGTCAAGGTTATCGTCCTTGCTTTGCAGTCTCTGTTCCCATTTGTTGAGTTCAGCCCGACGCTCACGGGTTTCTTTTTCAAGTTCCGAGCGTTGTTTGTGATTTTCTTCTTTAGCTTCTAAAAGTTTTTCTTTTTTGATTGCCTCTGCCTGCTTTTCGCCTTCCTCTATTATCTTCTTGGCTGCATCTTCAGCTGCTGCGATTTTCATTTCGGCTACTTTTTTTCTGTACATATAGCCTGCAAAAATACCGCCCGCAAGAAAAACAGCCGCGGCTGCGCAAACGAGGATAATCCATGTCGTTGTTGACATACGACACCTCCATCTATGATAATTATGCAGAGTCACGGAAAAAATACTGACAATAAAATATTATTGTTTAATAAACAGATTTATATATTACAACCGTTTGCCAAAAGCATCATACAAACGGGAAAGTATCTCATCAGTTGTCTTCGGCGACAACCGCATATCAAAATAATTATACATTATTTAATGAAATAAGTCAATAGCATTGCTCATTATGTTAAAATTAACAATTATGGCACATGAATATGCACAATACGCAAAATTACCGTTTTTTACGTATATTTTTTTATAATACGAAAATAAATCCGGGTAACGGTAACATTAAGGTTACAAAAAATTTACACATGACAATTACAAATGTTACATACTGTCAATAAAACATGATAATATAGATATGAATGTTAAAAATATGGATAAAAAATAAATATTATGTTATAATTCGTGTTTATATTACATATTTCGTCTTAAAACGCGCTTTGCGGACGAAAAAGGCATAATTATAATAAGACGCACCGGTATGAGTGTGTGCAAAAAGCCCGGATACGGAAGAGATGAGTTTGATATTGTGTAATTTTTTCGGAAGCAAC
>CAJLXE010000231.1 GCA_905210525.1 uncultured Clostridia bacterium
TGCAAAGATGAACGGAAGCATTACTGTTGGTGAACTCGTAATGTATTCAGGCATTGCGTTAACATATGTTTCAAGTGCAAGCGGCATTGCAAATGACTTTGATAATACGCTTTGCTTTGTCAGATGGCTTCAGCCTGTAATTGAGTTTTTTAATGTACCGTGTCCGGAAGAAAAGGAGGACGGAAAAGAACTTAAGGACTTTGAAAGCCTTGAATTCAGAAATGTGTATTTCAAATACCCCACATCCGAAGATTACGTATTGAAAGGTGTATCGTTCAGGATAAATAAAGGCGAGAGTGCGGCAATTATAGGAATGAACGGTGCGGGAAAGTCAACCATTGTAAAACTGATGATAGGTCTTTATGAAATTGAATCGGGCGCAATACTTATTAACGGAATACCCATGGGGGAATATTCAAACAGCAGTCAGAAGAAGCTGTTTTCGGTATTGTTTCAGGATTTTCCGAAGTATTCATTCACGCTCAGAGAAAACATTGCACTCAGCGATATAGAACGCATAAACGAGGATGAGGATATAATCAGGGCTCTCAAAAATGCGGGAATCGATATCGAAAATGAACTGAATAATCCGGATCTTGACGCATATATGTCAAGGGCGTTTGATGATAACGGAATAGAACTCTCCAAGGGACAGTGGCAAAAAATTGCTGCGGCAAGAACATATTTCAAGAATGCTCCCGTTGTAATATTCGACGAGCCGTCCTCCGCACTTGATGCCGAAGCGGAAGAGAGAATATTTAACACGTTTTCCGCAATATCGGAGAACAGAACAGCCATAATGATTACGCACCATATATCGGGTGTAAGGAAATCAAACAAAATCATGGTTTTGAATAACGGAATTATTGAAGAAATGGGAACTCACGAAGAGCTTATTAAAAATAACGGATTGTATAAGGAGATGTTTGAGCTTCAGAAGAGCAGATACAGTCCGGCAAATGCCGCACAGGCATAATACCGGGGGTGATCTCAATGAAAAAAATAAAAGAAACGGTTAAGCGCTTTTTAGGCAATTTTCTCTATTCGCTGGAGATAGGATATAAAGCGTCGCCCAAATTCTTTATATATAAGTGTGTTTTGCTTATGATTGATTCGGTGTTTGCGTTTGTAATGGCATGGTCATGGCGCGGCATTTTAAATGCTGTTACGGAACAAACTGAGTTTAATCGGTATATAATTATACTTGTGGTGTTATACCTTGTTTTGCAGATAATAGATCATTTAAAAGGTACGTTTGATACATATGTAGATATGAATTATTCGGATGCAATAGACGCTTATAAGGATAATATGCTTATGACGAAAAGCTCAAAAATTGATCTGGCATTTTTTGACTCGGCATCCATGCAGGATAAAATGTCAATAGCTATGGCAGGCTATAATGCAATGACTGAAATAATATGGAGTGCATTCGGGATATTGTCGAACATTATAAATGTAATCATTGCGTTTGTGATAATATGCAGATATAATGTTGTTATAGGCATTGTTACGTTGATTATTGTGCTGCCCGATTTTATTTATAATAAGCTGTATGCGAAACATCGCAGAAAATTGAATGAAAAACTGACACGGAGGTGCCGTCTGCGTGATTATTACGGCGAATTGTTTTCGGATGAAAGCGTAAAGTTTGAAATGAAGCTGAACAGATTCGGAAATTATATTTATGACAGATACCTTTCGTATTGGAAAGAAATAAGGAACATAAACCGTAAGGAGGACATAAAGAATTCATTTATTGCAGCTTTTATGTCTGTATTGAACATTTTCGGCGATCTGCTGGTCATACTTACATCGGTATCCGATGTTGTAAGCAAAAAAATAGGTATCGGTGATTTGCAGTACAATATGAGCATGGTAGGCAGACTCAGAGGACAGTTTTCGCAGTTGATGTCATCCATAAGCGGATACATAGAATACAATACGGACCTTGAAAAATTAAAAGAGTTTAACAATATGTTGACAGTGGAAGAAAGAAGCGGAGATAAGATTCCGGTGAGCAACCCTACAATAACATTTGAGAATGTGACATTCAGCTATCCGAATGCAGAGAATCCCACATTGAAAAATTGCAGTTTTACAATTAATCCGCATGAAAAAGTGGGGTTGGTAGGACTGAACGGATCGGGGAAGTCCACAATAGTTAAACTGTTGTTCAGATTCTATGATCCGGATGAAGGCAGGATATTGATAAACGGAATCGATGCAAGAGAATACGATATTTATGAATTGAGAAAGCTGTTCGGGGTACTGTTTCAGGAATATGTAAAATATGACCTTACACTGAGAGAAGTAATAGCTTTATCGAATTACAGTGAGGTTGACAATGATGAGAGGCTTATGAATGCGTGCCGGAAAAGCGGTTTTGATGCGGTGATAAAGGATTGGGATAACGGTTTTGATTCTTATCTCGGAAGAACGCTGTGCGATGACGGTAAAGATCTGTCGGGAGGACAATGGCAGTTGCTGGGATTGGCAAGGGCGTATTTCAGAGATTCGGATATAGTTGTTTTAGATGAGCCGTCTGCATCTCTTGATCCCATAGCAGAAAACAGAATATTTAATCAGCTGTATGATTTCAGCGAGGGTAAATGCTCGATTACGATATCACACCGACTGTCCAACACTATGAAAGCGGATAAAATATTGGTTTTGGAGAACGGCGCAATAAAAGAACAGGGCTCTCACGAGGAATTAATGAAAATGCAGGGACTTTATTACAGATTGTTTACAATACAGGCGAAAAGATATGAGTGAGATTGAAAAAATATAA
>CAJLXE010000232.1 GCA_905210525.1 uncultured Clostridia bacterium
TCGGGTGTGCACAGGGTCCAAAGGGTTCCGGAAACGGAGTCATCCGGCAGAATACACACGTCTACGGCAACGGTTGCGGTTTTGCCGGAGATTGACGAAATAGAAAAGGTAGACATTGACCCCAACGACATAAGAATAGATACATTCAGAGCGTCGGGACACGGCGGTCAGTATATAAATATGACGGATTCTGCTGTGAGAATAACACATTTGCCTACGGGACTTGTGGTATCGTGTCAGGATGAAAAATCACAGCTGAAAAATAAAGAAAAAGCAATGCAGGTTCTGAAGTCGCGTCTGCTTGCAAAGCTGAAAAGCGAACAGCAGGAGGAATATACGGAAAACAGAAGAACGCTTATAGGTTCGGGCGACAGAAGCGAAAAAATAAGGACGTATAATTTCCCTCAGGGGCGGGTGAGCGACCACAGAATCAATTTTACAATGTATGATATAGACGGTTTTGTGGACGGAAATATGGATTCAATACTTGACGAACTTGCCGCAAGAGAAAATGCCGAGAAACTGGCGAATATGTCATAGACGTGTATTTTTTGGCGAAAAAAGCGATAAAAAGCAAATCGATTTTTTTGCTGTACTATTGATTTTTTTATATAAATATGATATACTTTATATAACGTGCGGGTAATGACGCACAGTGTGCATGACTTGCTGACAACTAAAGAAACGGAGAATCATTATGGCGGATTTTTTTAAGAAAATTGGTAAGGGTATTTCCGATACTTCAAAAAACGTAAAGGAATCGGTGGAAAATTCGCGCCGTAAGTCCGATTTGAGACAAAGGATTACAGCCGCGAACAATAAAATTGAACAGATAAAAATAACTATGGGGGACAAGCTCTACAACGCATATGTTAACGATACGGACGCAGAGGATTGTACCGAGCTTTGCAGACGCATAGATGAACTGAGGGCGTCTGCGGAAAAGTGTAAGGCCGATATACTGGCTATAGACGGAATAAAAAAGTGTGATAACTGCGGGCTTGAAATAAATGCAGATGCTGCGTTCTGTTCTCATTGCGGCGCAAAACAGTTAAAGAATATTGAAAATAACGATGAAAACAATGACCATAACAGCGACGGCAATGACAATAACGGCAATGAACGCAGCTATGTGGACGTCGGTAACTGAGCGCTATGAAGATCACGGCTGATGCATTGATAGTTGCCGCAGGCAGGGGTGAGAGAGCGGGTCTCGATATTCCAAAGCAATTCTACGAAAAGGACGGTAAACCGGTACTGTTTTATACGATAGAAGCATTTCGCAAGTGCGGTATTATAGAAAATATCGTTGCAGTGCTTCCCGATGACGGCTTTGAACGTTATGCGGATTATATGCGGAAATTTACTTATAGCATGAATGTTGTATATATATCGGGCGGAAGCTCACGCATGATGTCGGTGTATAAGGGGCTGACGGCGCTTGAAAAGCTTAACGTTAACGGAATTGTGTGTATTCATGACGGCGTGAGACCGTTTGTTACGGAAAGAATAATAACGGATTCGGTTGAGTGTGCAAAACTGTACGGCGCGGCGCTTACCGCTGTCAGGATGACAGATACGGTAAAGATTGCGGAAAACGGCATAGTCAAATCAACGTGTGACAGAAATATGCTTTATGCGGCGCAGACTCCGCAAACGTTTGACATAAGAGTGATAAAAAATGCATATGAAAAGGCGATTTCCGATGGAAAACAGTTTACGGATGATTGCGCTGTTGCGGAATATTGCGGAGTTGAAATACATATAGTTCAGGGAAGCACAAAAAACAGAAAGCTTACTCTGCATGAAGATTTTGAGGGACTTTAATGAGAATCGGTATAGGTTATGATATTCACAGGCTTGCACCGGAGCGCAGGCTTGTTATAGGCGGGGTGTGTATTCCGTACGAAAAGGGACTTGTGGGACATTCGGATGCGGATGTTCTTGTTCATGCAATAATAGATGCGCTGTTCGGAGCGGCGGTGCTCGGAGATATAGGGGCGCATTTCCCGGATACCGATGAAAAATACAAAAATGCGGACAGCATGGAGCTGTTGAAAGAGGCGTGTGCGGAAATAAGAAGCTTCGGTTATGAAATAGTAAATATAGATTCAAATATAATAATACAGTCGCCTAAAATGGCGCCTTATATAAATATTATGAGAAAAAATATTGCGCTTGCGGCGGATGTGGATATAAAAAATGTATCCGTTAAAGCAAAGACGAATGAAAAACTTGATTCACAGGGTATGGGGGACAGTGCTTCTGCACAGGCGGTGTGCCTGCTGGAAGAGAAGTGATGAAGTCTGAACACTATATATAAAACAACTGAAAAACTGCCGCATGGGATTATCATTGCGGCAGTTTTTATGAGATTATATGATTTTTAATCAGCTGTTTTTCATTACGACAGTTTCAATCGAATCGGCAACGTGTTCGCAGGCATCCGAGCAAGCCTCCATGTATGAATATATGTCACGCCACGATATTATTTCAAGCGGATCCGTAGCTTCCATGTGAATTTGTCTTGAAGATTCAAGATAAAGCTGATCGCATTCTTCTTCCGTGCGATTGAGTTCGATTATCATATCCTTGAGCTTTGCGGATTTTTTGTAGTGCTCGAACTCAACGAGCATTTCGCGCATTTTTTCGCAGCAAACTATTATCTTGCGCACAAAAACAATAGCGTTGTCTTTAACCGCCTGTACGCCGTATATATAGAAAAGCTGAAGAACTTCTTCTATTTTATCGGTTACTTCATCGATA
>CAJLXE010000233.1 GCA_905210525.1 uncultured Clostridia bacterium
TATCATATTTTGAGATCATTTTCTTTTTTGTCACCCATCAATTGTATCATAACAGTATTTGAATCCGGCATTATATGTTGAATTAAAATTTGCCGTAATTGTCCAATCCGTTGAATACTGTGTTTGACATTTTCACGTATATGAGGTATAATTATCACATAAAAAGGTTTCAACTGAACCGGGAAAGGATTCACCGGCAAACGGTGTAGTACAGCAATGAAAATATTCAACACAATGACCCGCAAAAAAGATGAATTTATCCCTTTCAACGAAGGAAAAGTAGGTATATATGTATGCGGTTCCACCGTTTATGATTTTATACATATAGGTAACGCAAGACCCATGGTCGTATTCGATACACTCAGACGTTACATGGAGTATCTCGGATATAATGTAACATATGTACAGAATTTTACAGACATAGACGACAAAATGATACGACGCGCCAATCAAAGCGGAATAACCGTAAAAGAGCTTGGCGACCGCTTCATAAAAGAATTTTATATCGACGCGGAAGGGCTTGGCATAATGCCCGCAACAGTAAATCCCCGTGCAACCGAACATATAAAAGAAATCATAGATCTGATAAGTTCTCTTGAGCAAAAAGGATTCGCTTACAACGTTGACGGCGATGTATATTTTGATACTCAAAAATTCAGTTCATACGGCAGATTGTGCGGTCAGAATCTGGAAGACCTGAACATGGGTGCCAGAATAGATGTAAATAATGTAAAAAAGAATCCTATGGACTTTGCTCTGTGGAAATCTAAAAAAGAGGGCGAGCCTTACTGGGAAAGTCCTTGGGGTGACGGCAGACCCGGCTGGCATATTGAATGTTCGGCTATGTCAATGAAGTATCTGGGACCTACATTTGATATTCACGCAGGCGGACTCGACCTCATATTCCCGCATCACGAAAACGAAATAGCGCAAAGCGAATGCTGCACAGGTAAGCAGTTTGCAAGATATTGGATGCACAACGGATATATTCAGGTAAACGGCGAAAAAATGAGTAAATCCCTCGGCAATTTCATAACCGTGCGCCAGGTTTCGGAAAAATACGACCTTGAAGTACTGCGTATGTTCATACTGCAAGTGCAATACAGGAATCCCATAAATTACACAGACGATGCAATATCGGCAACAAAAAATGCGCTTGACCGTCTCTACAATGCCAAATTCAATCTTGAAAGATTGCTTTCGGAAAAAGAAAATACCGTTTCCGAGCCGACGCCCGATTGGCAAAATACTCTCGGCAATTATAAATCGGCATTCATCTCAAAAATGGATGACGATCTCAATACAGCCGACGCACTTGCCGTAATATTTGATCTCGTAAAAGAAATAAATACAAATATTAACGAAAGTTCGAGCAAGGCGGATATAAAATCGGCACTTGATATGCTGAACGAATTATCCGGTGTTCTCGGTCTGCTGAACAAGCGCAAAAATGATACTTCCATAAGTGACGAAATAGAGAATCTTATACAAAAAAGACAGGATGCCCGCAAAAACAAAAACTGGGCGGAAGCCGACAGAATCCGTGACGAATTAAAAGCAAAAGGTATTGTCCTTGAAGATACCAAGGACGGCGTTCACTGGAAAAAAATCTGACAGCATAAATTTATATACTATCGGAACGGAGCCCTTTATGAAAGGCTCCGTTTTTTGCAGCATTCTTTAAGCGGACATTTCTCGCATTCAGGATTTTGCGCATGGCATATTCTTCTTCCGTGATGTATCAGCCAGTGATGTGCCCTGCCCCATTTATCCTCGGGGATAAGCGCTGTAACCTGTTTTTCCGTATCTTCCGGAGTTTTTGCGTCTGCAAGACCTATTCTGTTAGCCACCCTGAATACATGCGTATCAACCGCAAACGCAGGCTTTCCGTACCCAACGCTCAGAATTACATTTGCTGTCTTTCTGCCCACACCCGGAAGACTCATAAGTTCTTCCCTCGTTTGCGGAACTTTTCCGTCAAAGCGCTCAAGTAAAGCCTTAGACGTTTCTTTTATATTCTTCGCTTTATTCTTGTAAAGTCCGCAGCTTTTTATGTATTTTTCAAGCTCTTCCGTATCCATGGCTGCTATTGCTTCGGGAGTATTGAAATTTGCAAAAAGTTTTTCCGTAACCTTATTTACGCGCATATCCGTACACTGTGCCGAAAGTATAACACTAACCAACAATTCAAAAACGGAATTGAATTTAAGTTCCGGACCGGCGTTTTTATAAACATCTTCAAGAATAATCAATGCTTTTTCTTTATTCGTCATACCATTTTCCATTTGTGTAAATATATTTTTTGTTTAACCGTGCTTATACAAACCATACCGCAATATTGATTTACTTAAAAATAAATACCGCGGATTTGCGTTTCAATAAAATCTTCCTTAGGATTGATAATAGGATTTTATTATGACATAAAAAGCTCACTTTCGGCATAAAATATAAATGAAAACAAACAAAAACCTGCACGGACAAACCGAGTTTTCAAAAATAACCCGATCCGTTGCTGTGAAGAAAGGAAAGTTCAATTTTTATGTCAAAAATAAATTGGAAAGCACTTGTTATAAGTATAATAATACCGCTCGCAGTAGGCGGACTTTCTGCTATAATAACACAGAACCAAATGCAAAAATACGGCGACCTGGTTCAGCCGCCGCTTGCACCGCCGGCATGGATATTCCCCGTTGCGGGGACGATTCTCTATGCGCTCATGGGCTGG
>CAJLXE010000234.1 GCA_905210525.1 uncultured Clostridia bacterium
GACTTGAACTCCCGACCCACTGATTACAAATCAGTTGCTCTACCAACTGAGCTATACCGGCGTCTCGAACCGAACACGCTTATTATAGCACGGAAAATGGAAATGTCAAGCACTTTTTTATTAACAAATTGTTAATTCAGCCCTTGTAACTAAATAATTGATATATTAAGCGTAATAAGTAGTAAATTTCATAAAAATATGTCCCGGAACATAATTTTGTCATTGACAAAGTTCAACATTTATCTTATAATATCTACGTAATAATTATTGAATTATACATATGTCGTATAAGGTTTATCCCGCTTTAAATTTATAATCGCATACGTAATAATTTGTACGTATCAATTTACTCAAACGGCAGTAATCCGCGGCGCTGAACAGCAAACACAATTTTGACGAAAGGAACGTCATTTAAACAGAATTAATGACACGGTAACTTTATGTACATCCCATCAAACGAATATATTACGGAAAAACGTATCGCAATGCGCGGCGGAGACGGCGAAGTTATTCTTGAACATATTTCAAAAACAGAGCTTCCGGTTAATGTTCGTCTCATGGCAAAAATTACGCTGAACAAAAACTGTTCCATAGGATATCATGTTCATGAGAACGAAACAGAGATTTTCCATTTTATAAGCGGAAACGGTATTGTCAGCGACAACGGTACCGAAAAAGCGGTAAAGTGCGGAGATACTCTCGTAACTCCGAGCGGATGCGGTCATTCTGTACGCAATGACAATGACGAACCGCTCATTATTTTTGCCTCAATAATATTAAGTAAATAAAATTTTTATATACAGGAGATTTTTCTATATGGTTTTCACAAATGATGAATACAGTGTATTGCCTGTTGGTGAATTGGGTATCATAGCATTGCCCGGTTGCGAAGGCTTCGTTTCTCAGATTGATGAGTATTTGCTTAAATGGCATCATAATCGCCGTTTAAGTCTCATGATTCAGGATGACACAAATCATATCGATACGTTCAAGATTGATGTCGTTTGTCCTCGTTTCGGAACAGGCGAAGCAAAAGCTCTCATTAAAGAGACTGTAAGAGGCAAGGATCTCTATCTTATATGCGATCCGTTCAACTACGGTGTAAGATATACAATGTATGATATGTCTGTACCAATGAGTCCGGATGATCACTACCAAGACCTCAAGCGTGTTATTTCGGCTGTCGGAGGCAAAGCACGCAGACTTACCGTAATAATGCCTATGCTCTATGAAGGCAGACAGCACAAGCGTACGGCGCGTGAATCGCTCGATTGCGCACACGCTCTTCAGGAACTCGTTTCTATGGGCGTAACAAACATTATAACATTCGATGCACACGACGGTCGTGTACAGAATGCCGTACCGCTCGGCGGATTTGAAACAATATCTCCTGCATACCAAATGGTAAAAGCTTTGGTACATAGTGTAAACAATATAGAGATTAACAAGGACAAAATGCTTATAGTTTCTCCTGATGAAGGCGGAATGTCGCGTTGTATGTATTATTCTTCCGTTCTCGGTCTTGACCTCGGAATGTTCTATAAGCGCAGAGATTATTCCGTTGTTGTCAACGGCAGAAATCCTATCATAAGCCACGACTTCCTCGGCAAGGACGTTGAAGGAAAAGACGTTATAGTTGTAGACGATATGATTTCTTCCGGAGAATCCATGCTCGACGTTGCCGCTCAGCTCAAAGCAAGAAAAGCAAAGAGAATATTCGTATTCTCTACATTCGGTCTTTTTTGCAACGGTCTTGAAAAATTCGATGAAGCATATGCAAAGGGTACCATAGACAGAGTATTTACAACAAACCTTATATATTCAACACCCGAACTGCTCAAACGCGAATGGCACGTTTCTGTTGATATGTCAAAATATGTTGCACTTATCATCGATACTTTAGCCTATGATAAATCTTTGAGTAATGTACTCAGTTCAAGCGAACGAATCAGTAAATTGCTTGATTCGCTTAAATAATAAAATCACTGATGTTAAAAACAGGACTTATACAATCAAACGGATGTATAAGTCCTGTTTTATTATATCTCCAATTCAACATTGTTTATCTTCCGACAATTACGGCTTCTGCAATATATCGTTTTACCGCATATCTTCTCATCTTTAAAACCGATAAGTTAAAGTTAATCTTTTTACATAAATCGCTTACTTTATTTCGGTAAATTTCCCGGTTTTACAGCAAACGCTTCTGAACCCCGTATGCTTCAGTCCGAGAAGAGAATCCATTTCTTCTGCCGTATTTTCGTATTTTGATTTTGTATGATGAACCGCGATATAATCCGCTTCCTTTATTTTGCCCCGAGCCTCACCGCAAAAAGCTCTTACAGGCGCCGATAAAGCAAATACCCATACAGGCGAACATATTGTTACGTGTTGAAATTCAGATAAATTTATATCAATTTTATTTATAGGCATACTCCATCTATGCATCCCGTATCTGCCGCACCACCAGAATCCTGCTGTTCCCTCTGTAAGTTCGGACGCTTTTATCTCGTAAAGTTGCGCCCCCGTTCGGTTTGCTTCTTCAAGTGCAATTTTTTCACATATCCCATACGAGAAAAATAAACTACAAGATTTCGGGGATTTGTTCCTATGCTTGGATAATCGTCAATGCATACCGAAAAATTCTCCTGTTTGAAAAATATAACAGCCGCATATCCCGTAACAGCCTGTATAACTCCGAAAATAAAAAATATTGTGG
>CAJLXE010000235.1 GCA_905210525.1 uncultured Clostridia bacterium
CTCATTTACACGAAGCGAAACGTCCTTGAGCAACTCTCTGAACAAACGTTCGCGCAACTGACGCGAAGTAACAAACTTACCGTCTCTGCCTGCAAAAGGACTGTCGTTTATTGAAAATGTCATTTCAACAGTAGGCTCGGATATTTTTACAAACGGAACAGGCTCGTCCACACCGAGTGCGCAAACAGTCTCACCTATCGTAACGCTCTCTATACCGGAAATGCACACTATATCGCCCACTGCAGCCTCCTGCACCGGAACACGCTTCAAGCCTTCTATTTTATAAACATTTACTATCTTACTTCTGTATGTCTGAACTGCTCTGTGGTAATCGCAAACCGAAACATCCATACCCGGCTTTATCTGACCGCGCTCAATTCTGCCTATTGCTATTCTTCCCACATAATCGTTATAATCTATTGAGGATACGAGCATCTGCAAAGGAAGATCTGCGTCGCCCTCAGGTGCGGGAATATAATTTACTATTGTCTCAAAAAGCGGTTTAAGATCCGTTCCCGGTGTATCCTGTGAAAACGACGCAACACCCGCTCTCGCCGAGCAATACACAACAGGGCTGTTAAGCTGTTCATCCGTCGCATTAAGTTCAAGCAACAGCTCAAGGACCTCTTCATAAACTTCATCTGCACGCGCATCGGGTCTGTCTATTTTGTTTATTACAATTATAATTCTGTGTCCGAGTTCAAGCGCCTTTTCAAGAACAAAACGCGTCTGCGGCATAGGTCCTTCAAATGCATCTACAAGCAGTACAACGCCGTTTACCATCTTGAGAACACGTTCTACCTCTCCGCCGAAATCTGCGTGTCCGGGAGTATCTACAATGTTTATTTTTATTCCCTTATATTCTGCGGCTGTATTTTTTGCAAGTATAGTTATACCGCGTTCTCTTTCAAGATCGTTGCTGTCCATTACACGGTCGGCAACCTCCTGATTGTCGCGGAATACGCCGCCCTGCTTAAGCAATCCGTCTACAAGCGTTGTTTTGCCGTGGTCAACGTGAGCTATTATAGCAACGTTTCTTAAATCGTTCCTTATCAAAACTTTTCTCCTTTTAACATTAAAAAAGTGTCGTAATCACGACACGTCTTTAAGAATATTGGTACCCCCAAAGGGAATCGAACCCTTGTTACCGCCGTGAGAGGGCGATGTCTTAACCGCTTGACCATGGAGGCGTGGTGGCTGCCGAACTAGGATTTGAACCCAGACAAAATGATCCAGAGTCATTTGTGCTACCATTACACAATTCGGCATCAACAGTGCATATTATATATCAAAATCGTTTTTTTGTCAAGCGGTTTTTTTGCAAAATCTGATAAAATTTATTATCGGATTTTTACAAACTTAAAAGTGAAGTGCTCCCGAAAGAATTATCCCTGCCGCAACCGCAACATTGAAAGAAGATTGTCCGGTAGCCATAGGTATTTTTATCATTTCATCAGCCGCATTAAGCATATAATCGCTTATACCGTGAGTTTCATTGCTCACAACAAATGCTCTTAGCGGCACTGCATCCGTGTTGTGTACGGTAAGCGTGGTTTTGGCGCTTGAACCGTAAATCCTGTAACCTGTTTTTTTAAGCTGATTTATAAGCATATCAAACTCACTTATATCATATTCAAAAACAGGAAATCTGCCCATTGCGCCTCGTGAAGCCCTGATGCAATTCTTGTGATAAATGCTCGCCTGTTTTCCTATCGATATCACGGCGTCTGCGCCGCACGCGTCGGCTGTTCTTATAATCAACCCCAGATTGTCCGGATTTTCTATATTGTCCGCAATCAGAACAGTTGAACGGTTATTTACCGGCAACTCTGAAAGACCGTATCCCGGCATTCTGCAAAGTGCCACCTCGGCGGGCACAGGACGGGTCTGCGTTAAGGCGCTCATAAGCCCGTCATTTATCATGAAACAAGGAATACCTGTTGATTTCGCACGTTCGACAGTATTATCTGCAATTAAAGCTGATTTATTCGTGTATATCATATAAATTACGTCAAGTTTATCGTCAACGGCACGTTTTACCAGTCTTTCCTCTTCCAGCATGAATAATCCGTTTTGTTTACGGAATCCAAGAGAATCCGCTTTGCGTATTTCACTGTATATGCTGTTCTTTTTGCTGTCTATAACGGAAAAATCATATCTGCGGATCTTTTCGCGTTCAATATTCAGTAAAACGCAGCCTCCGTCATTTGAAACCGTGCGCAATGTTCTGAACGGAATTTTTATATCCGAAAAGGCTGACGAAGCATATAAACCGCCGCAAAAATCAAGCGGTATCTTATTCACAAGTGCCGTATAGCCTCTTAATGTAGCACACAACGCAACATAATTTGTTCCGTTAAACTTAAGCTCTTCCGAGCCGTAAGGTGTTGAATATGTAAAAACAGTTTTGTAATTTTGGTCTCCGTCCGTAAGGTTATGCAGTTCATGCGGTATATTGTCCATATTTTTATTCTTTCTGAATTTCAAATTTTCCGAAATCCGTCGGATGATTTTATTGCACCGTTGTGTTTGATGTGTTTCAATAAAATCTTCATTGAGGTTTTATAATGGGATTTTATTATAACATTGATTGCTTACTCCAAACGCTAAAGCGTTTGCGCAATCAACGTTGAAATAAATATTCAAATCCACGCCTTACGGCGTGAATTTCTCTGTATTTGCAAAGCAAATACAGAAGGTGGCTACGCCGCCTATATT
>CAJLXE010000236.1 GCA_905210525.1 uncultured Clostridia bacterium
TTTAAGATTGGATACGCTCATGTTGCACATTTCGGCAATATCCGCAAGCGACAAATTTTTGTCAAGATTATCCGAAAGAATTTTTACTATTTCGGTATATTTTTTGTTGTTCGGAGCTGTTTTTCCGCAAACAAAACTATCTGAGGCAGAAACCGACAGCAAAAGCAACTCCAATCTGTTGACTGCCGACTGTGCCTTTATTTCTCTGCCCTGTCTGCATACGGAAACAATTCTTTTTTCCATAACAAAAGTTTCTTTTATTTCTTCCAGAATCAAATCCAAATATTTTTCCTGTTCATCGTCCAGCATAAAAATACAGTTCTCTGGATAAGCCTTCCATTCGGCTCCGAATGAAATTACTATAACTGCCGGATTTTCATTGCCCTCGGACCATATTCTGTGAAACTGCATAGGGGGATGCAATATAAGCTGACCCTTTGAAAGATTATATACGTTATCGTCCGCAACAACGCCTACCGTACCTTTTTTTATATACACCATTTCCCAAAAATCATGCGTTTCCCCGGCAAATGAATACGTACCGTCAAAAGCCGTTTCAAAAGCCGTATATAAAGAATTAACAGTTATCTGCCTTTCGATTTTACATTCCCTGTATAAATTCATAAAGTGTCCGTTTTCTAATAATTTAGGTCTTTTTGTGTATATATATTATAAATACAATACTTTATAATTATAATATATATATGCGGTTTTGTCAACAATATAAATTATAAAACTTTATGCAAATCCGCTGAAAACTTCAAAGAAAGGAAAGCTTTGTTTATGTTTTCGCAATACAAAATATAATTCAAAGCACAGCTGTAACATGAAAGAAACCACACTTCTTATACTCGCGGCAGGAATGGGAAGCAGATTCGGCGGACTCAAGCAAATGGAACCGCTCGGACCTCACGGAGAAAGCATTATCGAATACTCAATTCACGACGCTGCAAAAGCGGGCTTCAATAAAGCCGTAATAATAATAAAAAAAGAAATTGAGCACGATTTCAGAACATACGTAGGTGCGCATCTCGAAAAAGCCATCGACGTAGAATATGTTTTTCAGGAAATGACCGATCTTCCCGAGGGTTATTCGGTTCCCGAAGGCAGAGTCAAGCCGTGGGGTACGGGACATGCGGTTTTATGCGCAAGAAAGCATTTGACAACGCCTTTCGCTACCATAAACGCAGATGACTTTTACGGTGCAGAAGCGTTCGCTCAAATACACGAGCAGCTCGTTTCTTCCGACGATTTGTGCATGGTAGGATATGAACTGGGTAAAACAATAACCGAAAAGGGTACTGTAAGCCGCGGAGTATGCGAAGTTGAGAACGGCTATCTGAAAAGTATAGTCGAGCATACAGCGCTCGATAAGAACAGCGGAATTCCGCTTGACACAATAGTATCAATGAATCTTTGGGGCTTTACTCCGGAAATATTCAATTATACACCCGGTTACTTCAAAGCATTTCTCGATACAATGCAAAACCCGCTCAAATCGGAATTTTACCTTCCCACAATAGCCGACAATATGATAAAAGAAGGTTATAAATGCAGGGTTCTCAAAACAGCGGGACAATGGTACGGTGTAACCTACAAGGAAGATGCAGACACAGTTAAAAACGCGCTTTTGCGCCTTACAAATGAAGGAAATTATCCAAAGGAGAAAAGAGTAAATGATTGATTTTAAAATTTTGCTTTCGCATTTCGGAATTTCCGTAAGCAGTGACAATGATATTGCGCCTTACGGAGACGGTCACATAAACGATACATATATAATTAATACCGAGCCGAAATATATACTGCAAAAAATCAATACAAACATATTCAAGGATGCCGCACGTCTTATGCGTAATGTAGAGCTTGTAACGGAGCATCTTTCAAAAAAGATATTGCAGAACGGCGGCAATCCGGAAATCGAAACTCTCAATATAATCAAGACGACAGACGGCAAGCCTTATTGTGAGTTTGACGGAGGTTGCTATCGTGTTTACCGTTTCATTAACGGTGTTTCATACAATCTTCCCGAAACAAATGACCAACTGTTTGAAGCAGGCAAAGCATTCGGTAAGTTCCAGAATGAGCTTGCAGATTTTGACGCATCCTTGCTTTATGAATCCATACCGGATTTTCATAACACAAGAAAGCGTTTCAACAATCTTAAAGCCGCGGTTGCCGCAAACAAATCCGGAAGAGCGGATTCAGTAAAAAAAGAAATCGAATTTGCGCTTTCTTATGAAAAATATGTTGACGCTATAACAAACGGAATAGCGGATAAAACCGTTCCGTTGAGAGTTACGCATAATGACACGAAATTAAACAACATATTGTTTGATCCGAAAACAAAAAAGTGCCTCAGTGTAATAGACCTCGATACGGTAATGCCCGGTTCCATGCTCTACGATTACGGTGACGCATTAAGATTCGGTGCATCTTCCGCAAAAGAAGACGAAACCGACCTTGATACGGTATTCTGTTGCATGGATAAATTTGAAGCATTCACAAAGGGTTTTATAAGCGAAGTAAAAGACAGCATTGCTCCGGCAGAGATTGAGCTTATGCCATTGTCGGTTCTTCTTATGACATATGAATGCGGAATAAGATTCCTTTCGGACTACATTGACGGCGATGTGTATTTCAAAACACATTATCCGGAACACAATATTGACAGAGCAAGAAATCA
>CAJLXE010000237.1 GCA_905210525.1 uncultured Clostridia bacterium
AATACTGTCTTGGCATGATTTTCTCCAAATGGTTCATATCATTTGACAACGCAGAGCTAATGTTTGGAATTTTCATAAAGGTACTTGACAAAATCAAATCATGTCATTATAATTTAAATATCATATAAAATATCACACTGACATCTTGCTTTCATACATTTTCATATGCATTAAAAAGATCGGTTTGACATCCGGTTTTTTGATATAAAAACATATTTTTTCCGCGGAAAATCGACGTTTGATCGGCGTCGATTTTATTAGAATTAAAAAATTTAAGAGTATATAAACGTTCTTTGCAGAGAGAACGTATTATATAAATTTTTTCAGGAGGATCTATAAGATGAAAAAGTACATTGCAACTTTGCTGTGCTTCACATTGATAATAGGTTTGGCGTTCCCCGTAGGGGCATATTCCGCAGATTATGCAAATGACGTTAACGGCGTTATTGTGGAAGCTCAGCGTGTTCCTGCAGGCGTAGATGTAACATCTCCTATAACGGAAGAAGGCTGGGGTAAACCCACTATCCACGTGGATAAAAATTCCGTTAATGCTTTTCTGTATCGGTATAATGCTGAGCCGGAAGATTCAGAGATGGATATTTATATACGTTGGGACGACAGTAATTTGTACATAGGCGTTGTGAGTCCGGATGCGGATCCGCGAGGCAGTAAAGATTCATGGACAGGCGACGGTATACAGCTTAAGATATCGGCAGGCAATAAAATGTCGGCTGATGCAAAGAACATATACTTCACACTCGGCACAGATAATGTAAGCGTACAGATAGGCGCTAGTGATGACAAGTGCAAGAAATATGAGCACAGTCTTATTGTTAAGGACGGCAAAATGCACGCTGCAATAGCAATACCGTTTGCTGATCTCGGCATGGTTAAGGCAGATATAAAGGCAGGAGCACCTTTGAGCTTTTCTATTTTGAGAATCAGCGGAACATCCGAGCATGAATATGCAGGTTGGCTCGCGTGGGGTGCGTTCTTCGGAGTCGGGAACAATTACAACAAACCATGCACAGGCGATAACCTCATAGTTCTCAGCAATAAAGTCGCAGCGACGGGTTCTTTGATTGAGGCTGAAAAATCATCTGTCGCGCCCGTTATTTCAGATGTTATAACAAGTGATGCATGGGGAAAACCGTCAATCAGTGTTGACAAGAATTCTTATAATTCTGCATTGAAAAATTATGACGGTGGAACTGCCGAAGACGTAGGAATGGATATTTATGCCGTTTGGGACGAACAGTATCTCTACCTCAGGGTAGTGAGTCCGGATGCGGATCCGCGAGGCAGTAAAGATTCATGGACAGGCGACGGTATACAGCTTAAGATATCGGCAGGCAATAAAATGTCGGCTGATGCAAAGAACATATACTTCACACTCGGTACGGATAATGTAAGTGTACAGATAGGCTCAAGCGATGACGAGTGCAAGAAATATGAGCACAGTCTTATTGTTAAGGACGGCATGATGTATGCTGCAATAGCAATACCGTTTGCAGATCTCGGAATGACCGAAGCAGATGTAAAGGCAGGCGCACCGCTCAGCTTCTCGATACTCAGAATCAGCGGAACATCGGAAAATCCGTATGCAGGCTGGCTTGCATGGGGAGCATTCTTTGGCGTTGACGCTGAAAATAACCCCGGCTGCATGAGTGATAACATAATAGTTCTTGCGGATACAGGCGCATCGGATTCGGGAAATCAGGATGAAGAGTTCGAGAGTTTGTTGTTGAACATACCTAAATCCGCAAACGGTGCAATGGATGAAGCCGGAATATCTTTGAGATTCGGCAACGGAGCATCTCACAAGATTGTAAAGACAAAGAACGGTATTTATGCCGTTTACCTTACGACAACGGACATCATTAAAGCGGGTAAGAAAACAGCCGTAAACGAATTTACATTGCAGAAGATTGCAAACGGTTCTTCTCAGGAAGTTGCTTACGGATATACTTACGAGGGCTTGCAGGATATAGTTGCTGATGCTGACGGCAATGTATATATCGTAGGCGGCGGTTCAACATGGGCAGTCAAGAAGATGTCTTATAAGTATAACTATAAGGATACCGCCGAAAAAGCAGTTCTTAACATTTTTAAGTATAACGAAGAAACAGGAACTCTTAACGGTTATACGGCATACCGTCCGTTCAAGAATGCGACAGAAGGCTATGTATATCTCGGCTCGGCTACGGATGTGCAGGCAGGCAAAATTTATACGGCTTATATTGGAGTTAATTCTGACGGCAAGTACACCGATATAGAATATTTCACATTTGATACGGCGTCTATGAAGTGGGAAGAAAAATCTACCACATTCAAGACGGAATTGGATGATGTGACAGACGCAGCTGTGTTTGCTGTTGACGGCGGAATGGGCATGGTTTATGCAAACGCTTCAAGCATACGTTTTGTAAAGGCGGACGGAACACACACAAACATTGCGGACGGTAAACTTTGCGATGTATATAAAGATGAAGCAGGCGATATTCGCGTTCTTTATACAGCAGGCGAAGACAGCGCGATTAAATTGATAACGGTAAAAGCGGACGGTACAGTGGATGAACCGGCACAAACGTCAATCTCGTCCGAAGCATATGCTGTAAAATTTGTTTTTGTTGGCGGTAGTGGAAGGCTTGGTCACGGTCTTCTTTACTGTCGTGGCCTTG
>CAJLXE010000238.1 GCA_905210525.1 uncultured Clostridia bacterium
GAACGGAGCTTACACATCATTCCTCGGACCTCAGCCGCTGTATCTGCTCGTTGTAGTTTTCCTCACATCGCTCGGCACATGGGGACTTCCGCAAATGGTAGGTAAATTCTATGCAATCAAGAGCGAATCCTCAATACAAAAAGGAACAATCATATCAACGCTCTTTGCAATAGTAGTTGCCGGCGGATGCTATTTTCTCGGAGGTTTCGGACGTCTCTTCGCAACTCCCGAACAGGTTGCGGCAAACGGATTCGACAGCATCATTCCGTCTATGCTTTCAGGGCTTCCGGACATACTTATTGCGATCGTTCTCGTGCTTGTTCTCTCCGCATCCATGTCAACGCTTTCATCTCTTGTTCTTACTTCAAGCTCCACTCTGACGCTTGACTTCATAGCTCCCCTTAAGAAAAAGAACATGACCGAAAAATCCAAGCTGTCCGTAATGCGTATATTCATTGCGTTCTTTATAGCCGTATCCGCCGTAATAGCAATCGTTCAGGCAAAATCGAAAGTAACGTTTATCGCACAGCTCATGGGAATTTCGTGGGGAGCACTGGCAGGCGCATTCCTTGCACCGTTCCTTTATGGCTTATACTGGAAAAAAGCGTCAAAAGCAAGCGTTGTTGCAAGCTTCGTATTCGGCGTGGGCATAATGATAGTTCAGCTCATGATATCTTTGGGATTCATAACCGTAAGCGGAGGATTCCTCGGTCTGATATTCAAAAATTCGCTTTACTCCGGCGTTTTTGCTATGCTGGGAAGCCTTGTTATCGTTCCTGTCGTAAGCCTGCTTTCAAAGAAAACCGTTCCCGTCAATACGGACGCTATGTTCTCTTGCTATGACCGTACTGTTGAGGTTCACGCTACTACGGCACTGTCCGATAAAAAGAACTGACGCACAAAATAAAACGTACGCTCTTTCAAAAAATTCAATTTTCAGGAGCAATCAAAACAGGGGCTTTTTCAAAAGTCCCTGTTTTAGTTTATTCTTTCGCCGCCGCTTTTCTTGTCTGCTCTGCATATCGTAAAAATCCGAGATATTTAATTGATGTTTTCTGCCTTGAGCCTCACCGCATATTCGATTGCCAAGCGCGCCTCGCATATGGTTTTACGGCATACGCACATTTCATTTCAGATTTTGGGGTAAAAAAATAAACCAATCAATCAAAACATTTACCTCGTATGTTAATTCAACGACGGTTTGTATTGAAAAATTGATTTATTCTACTGTTATATTTATATGCAGACATCCGAATCAGCCATGCAGCAAATCCGTACTTTGTTTTGCGCAGGATTTAATGAACTGCACATAGAACAGGACTGAAATAACCGTTGCTATCGTCCAGCCTATCGGCCACGATATCCATATTCCGGTTGTGCCGAGAGACGTCGTTGAAAGAGTCCTTGCAAGAATAACACGTATAAGCAAGTCCACAAACGTACTGACCATGAACTGATTCATCTTTCCCGCACCGCGCAATATTCCGTCCGCAACAAGCTTTGATGACATTATAAGGTAGAACGGCGATATTATTCTTAAAAACAGAACGCCGACATCCATAGCCTCACCCGTAGGGCTGTCAAGAAATACATATACTATCTGCTTGCCGGCAAGGCAGTAAAGAACTACTATCGGCACGCATATAATAAGCATGATTCTGAGTCCTTCCTTGAAGCCTTCCTTTATTCTTTCGAATTTCTGTGCTCCGAGATTCTGAGCCGTGAAGTTTGAAATACCGTTACCCATCGTCACAAGAGCCGTTACAACCATGTTGTTAAGCTTTACAGAAGCAGAATATCCCGCCATAACCGCCGGTCCGAAGATGTTTATCGCTCCCTGAATAATAATGTTTCCTACCGAAATAAAGCTTTGCTGCAAAATACTCGGTACCGCAACAACGGCAACGCATTTCAGCAGACGCCATGAAAATATAGGCGGTTTGCCGTCTGTTTCGATTGAGTCAAAGCGTCTGAACACAAGAATCACAGCCAGAATACAGCTTATTCCCTGGCAGATAAACGTTGCCCATGCAACGCCCGCCACACCCATCTTGAATACCGCAACGAAAAGTATATCCATCGCTATGTTTGAAACAGAGGAACACGCAAGCAATATAAACGGCGTTTTTGAATCACCGAGAGCCGAAAAAATACCCGTTGCCACATTATAGTAAAAAACAAACGGCAGACTGTATATGTATATATCAAGATACAGCCTCGAATCCGCTAAAACACTTTCCGGTGTATTTATAAGCCTCAACAGACTGTCGCAGAATAAAATTCCCGACAGCATAAGCACTCCGCACAAAACGCCGCTTGCAATCAGAGTCGTATATACCGCCGTCTTTAAATCCTTATACTGCTTCGCGCCGAACAGCTGCGACACCACTACCGAACAACCTATATTGCTTCCGAATGCAAAAGCAATAAAAATCAACGTAATTTCATAGCTGTTTCCGACCGCGGCAAGCGCGTCGTTATTTATAAATTTTCCCGCAACAAAGCTATCCGCAATATTATAAAGCTGCTGAAATATTATACTGCCGAATAACGGAACGCAAAATTTCCATAAAACAGACCTTGTGTTTCCTACTGTAAGATCTTTATTCATATTCCGACATTATCTCCTTGACTTTACT